>JAYTPS010000159.1:0-2239 GCA_043747155.1 Flavobacterium sp.
CAAGTCCACACGAAATATAAAAAAACAAGAATTTTTTTCCACCCCAAAAATGTTCTAGAGCACTACCAAATGAAAAAAGAGCAAACATATTAAAGAAAATATGCATTAAATTGGCATGCATAAACATGTGTGACAAAGGTTGCCAAAACTTAAACATTGGATTTTCAAAATAATATAATGCAAAATAAGTATCTGCAATTGGAACCAATTGAGATCCAATAAAAAATATAATATTAAGTATCAAAAGTTGTTTTACAACTGGTGTAATATTCATCATATAGCAAATTTTTTATCAATATCATCAACACGCATTGTTATGTATGTTGGTTTTTGAAAAGGAGAAACATTGGGTTCTTTACAAGCAAAAAGATTATTTACAAAACTTTCTTGCTCTTTTTCTGTTAAATAAAATCCAGTTTTTACAGCCAAACTCTTAGCCATTGACTTTGCAATAGTGTCATTTTGAGAAAAACTACTGTCAGGAATTCCGTCTTGTAAATCACTGATTAATTGTTCTAAAATCTTTGAAACTTCACTTTCTGTGGTATTTACAGGAATTCCCGAAATGTGCACTACATCAGTTTGAAAACCATCAAATACAAAACCAATATTTTCTAAAGAAAGTTGAAGTTCGGCAATTAATTTCATTTCATTATGAGAAAAATACAATTCTAAAGGAAACAACAATTGCTGGCTTGATGCATGAAGCAATGTCATATTGGTTAAAAATTGTTCATACAAAACTCGTTGATGAGCACGGTTTTGATCTATAATTACCATTCCAGATTTTATTGGGCTAACAATATATTTTTTATGTATTTGATAGGTTCTTTTAATAGTTTGCTCATCTTCTTTTTCATCAAATAAAGATGCTGTAATTTCTTCATTTTCGAAAGAAAAATTTTCATTCTCATGAGCATCAGGTTTTAATCCTACATATAAACTTTCCCAACTTGCAGCGGCAACTTCATTTTTTTTATAAGTTGTACTTCCAGAAAATTGTTTTAAAGGTTTCTCATCTAAAAAAGGATTATAACTACTATCAACATCAACTTTTGGATAATTGGCGGCAGCATTTTTATATTGATAAGGTGTATCTAAATTTGGATCTCTATCAAAATCTAGTGCTGGAGTTACATTAAATTGACCTAAACTATGTTTAATCGTTGACCTTAAAATTGCATATAAAGCATGTTCATCGTCAAATTTAATTTCGGTTTTTGTTGGATGAATGTTAATATCAATGGTGTTTGCAGGAACATTTAAATAAATAAAATAAGTAGGTTGTGCTCCTGCAGAAAGTAATCCATCATAAGCTGACATTACTGCATGATGAAGATAACCACTTTTTATAAATCTGTCGTTTACAAAGAAAAATTGTTCACCACGATTTTTTTTTGCAAATTCAGGTTTTCCAACAAAACCTTGAATACTAACAATTTCGGTTTCCTCTTCAATAGGAACTAATTTTTCGTTAGTTTTTCCTGAAAATACATTTACAATTCGTTGTCTAAAATTAGAACTAGGAAGATTAAACATTTCGCTACCATTGTGATACATCGTGAAATAAATTGTTGGATGCGCCAATGCTACTCGTTGAAACTCATCAACAATATGCCTAAACTCGACAGTTTCTGACTTTAAAAAATTTCTTCTTGCAGGAATATTAAAAAATAAATTCTTTACTGAAAATGAAGTTCCTTTGGGTAAAACCGATGGATCTTGTGAAATAAATTTACTACCTTCAATAATAATATGAGTTCCAAGTTCTTCTTGATCTTGTTTAGTTTTCATTTCAACATGTGCAATTGCAGCTATTGAAGCTAATGCTTCTCCTCTAAAACCTTTAGTGTGCAAAGAAAATAAATCTTCGGCTTTACGAATTTTCGAAGTTGCATGACGCTCAAAACACAAACGCGAATCTGTAACACTCATTCCTAAACCATTATCAATAACTTGAACTAATGATTTTCCTGCATCTTTTATAATAAGTTTAATGTCGGTTGCTTTGGCATCGACAGCATTTTCTAACAATTCTTTTACAACTGATGCTGGTCTTTGCACAACTTCGCCAGCAGCGATTTGGTTGGCAACATGATCTGGAAGTAATTGAATTATGCTCGACATTATATTAAATTCAGTTTTAAGTATTAAAGTTCAGCAAAATTCGCTTTAGAACCAAAGTTAGCAAATTTAAGTAAAATCTATTGTTTATTATAGTTAAGAAGTTATTAAAAAC
>JAYTPS010000160.1:0-6961 GCA_043747155.1 Flavobacterium sp.
ATTGAGATAAAAAACGAATTGTATCATCTACTGAAAGTCCGAATGCAATTCCGAAAACCAATATAGTTGATGGTTTTAATGGAATATTGAAAAAACCCATAATTCCAGCTGTTGCTAGCAATGGCAATAAATTTGGAATTAATGCTACAAATATCATTTTTACTGATCTAAACATAAATAATATTAGCATTGCAGTAATGAAAACCGCCAATAATAATGAAGAAATCAAATTGTTTAATAGATATTTTGTGCCTTTTTCAAAAACCAGAGCTTTTCCAGTCATGGTAACTTTATATCTATCTGATGGAAAAATTTTGTCAATTTTGGCTTGCAATTTATCTTCAACTTTTTGCATATTTCCGGTGCCAATATCTTTCATGAATGTTGTAATTCTTGCAATTTGACCAGAACTGTTGACATAACTTTTCATTACGTTATTTCTTGTGTCTTTGGTTGCATTTTTAGCATAACTTAAAATAAAATTTTGCTCTTGTAATGTTGGTAAGGCGTAAAACTCAGGATTTCCATTATAATAAGCTTGCTTTGAATATTTTACTAGGTTTAGAATAGAAATTGGTTTTGAAAGTTCTGGAATTTCATCTATAGCAATTTGCAACTCGTCCATTTTTCTCAAAGTAGAAAGCTTCATTACACCTTTCTTTCTTTTAGTATCAATAGTAATTTCTAGCGGCATAACACCATCAAACTCTTTTTCGAAAAATAAAATATCTTGAAAAAAAGCTGATTTTTTTGGCATGTCTTCAATTAAACTTCCAGAAGTTTTCATTTGAAGAATCCCAATGGTACTGAGTATGAATAATGCACCAGTTACTATATAAATTTTTGTACGACTGGTTTTTATTATTTTTTGCATCCAATCCATAAAAGTAACTACATAACTTCGCTCAAGATGATCTAAATGTTCTTCTTTAGGAATTGGCAAATAACTGTAAAGTATTGGAATTACAAATAAACACAGTAGAAATAATGCCATAATGTTTAACGAAGTTACCACACCAAATTCTTTAAGCAATTCGTTATTTGTAACAATAAATGTGGCAAAACCAAATGCTGTAGTAAGATTAGTAATTAATGTAGCGGTTCCAACTTTAGTTAAAACTCTTACCAATGCTTTAGCTTGATTGTTATGAATTCTACATTCTTGATGGTATTTATTGGTAAGAAAAATACAGTTGGGAACACCAATAATAATTACCAATGCAGGAACTAATGCTGTTAGAACAGTAATTTCATAATTTAATAATCCTAAAATTCCAAACGACCACATAACGCCAACTACTACAATACATATTGAAATTAAAGTAGTTTTGAATGAACGAAAGAAAAAATAAAATATTAAAGAAGTTATTAATAATGCAGCTCCAATAAACAAACTAATTTCGTCAGTTATACTTCTAGCATTTAAAGTTCTAATGTATGGCATTCCAGAAACATGTAAATCAATTTTAGTTTCTTTTTCGAATGCTTCTATTTTTGGAATAAAATCATTAAAAATATAGTTTTTACGTTCAGGTGTGTTAACTATTTTTTTGTCGAGATATATTGCAGATCGTATAGTTCCATTTTTTTTATTAAACAATAAACCTTCATAAAAAGGCATTTTGTTAAATAAATCGTTTTTTATTGAAGTTAAATAATTTGGGTTTAAAATGTTTTTTTGATTTAAATAAGGAACCATTTCAAAGGTTTGAAGTGTATCGTTTTTGGTTAATTTTTTTAAATCATTTATTGATACAACTAAATCTATTTCTTTATGAGTTTTTAATTCACTCATTAATTTATTCCAAGCATTAAATGCTTTAGGAGTGAATAAGGCATCATTTTTTACACCCACAACAATCATATTTCCTTCTTCTCCAAATTCTTTTAGGAATGCATTATATTCTATATTTACAATATTATCATCAGGAAGAAGATTTGCCTCAGTAAATGAAAAACGAATATTTTTCCATTGCAAAGCAAATAAGATTGTCATTAATCCAATTATAGTTAAAATTGTTATCCTATTTCTAAGTACAATTCTTGCGATAAATCCCCAAAAATCAGGATTGTTTATTTTTTTCATTATAAAATTTAAACGAGTGCAAAGGTAATCAAAACCACTTAATACAAAAGAACTTAACATTATCTTTTACTCAAAAATGAATCAATTTTATTTTGCATTAAATTTCACATTAAAATTATATTGTTTTTACAAATTATGATTCAAATTTTCTCATATTTGTAATGCTCAAAAAATGAGTTTTTATAAAGTATGAAGAATCTTAAAAACGCTTTATTTTATATTATTGTAACTGGCGGATTTACTGCTTTAATTTTTTGGATAGTTTCTAAAGGAAAACATCTAGAGATAGATAGAAATATTATTGTTCCTATATCTAAAACTACTTATTTTAATCAGTTTTTAGAATCTATAATTCACAATCTAAAACATCCTTTAGCGATACTTTTACTTCAAATAATAACAATAATAATAGTTGCTAGATTGTTTGGATGGCTTTTTAGAAAAATTGGTCAACCATCTGTAATTGGCGAAATTATTGCAGGAATTTTTCTTGGACCATCAGTTGTCGGAATGTATATGCCCGAATATTCAGCAATACTATTCCCATCAGAATCACTTGGAAATTTACAATTTCTTAGCCAAATTGGACTAATATTGTTCATGTTTGTTGTAGGAATGGAACTTGATTTAAAAGTCTTAAAAAACAAAGCCAATGATGCAGTAGTAATTAGTCATGCAAGTATAGTTTTTCCGTTTGCTCTTGGTATTGGTTTGGCTTATTATGTTTACAACGAATTTGCTCCTAAAGGTGTAGCTTTTTTATCCTTTAGTTTGTTTATGGGAATTGCAATGAGTATAACCGCTTTTCCGGTTTTGGCTCGAATTGTTCAAGAAAGAGGTATTCATAAAACTAAACTTGGCGCCATTGTAATTACTTGTGCCGCAGCCGATGACATTACAGCTTGGTGTATTCTTGCAGCTGTAATTGCAATTGTAAAAGCAGGAAGTTTTGCTAGTTCAATGTATGTAATTATTTTGGCATTTACTTATGTATTAGTCATGCTTTTTATTGTTAAACCATTCCTGAAAAAAGTTGGAGATTTGTATGCAACTCGCGATAATTTAAGCAAACCAGTGGTTGCAATATTTTTATTAACCTTAATTATTTCTTCTTATTTATCAGAAATTATTGGAATTCATGCTTTGTTTGGCGCATTTTTAACTGGTGCAATTATGCCAGACATTACCAAAATTAGAAATATAATTATAGAAAAAGTTGAAGATGTTGCTTTGATATTATTACTTCCTTTATTTTTTGTTTTTACTGGCTTACGAACCGAAATTGGGTTGATAAACGATCCTTATTTGTGGAAAATTACTGGTTTTATTATTCTGGTTGCTGTAGTTGGAAAATTTCTTGGAAGTACATTGGCAGCAAAATTTGTTGGACAAAATTGGCGCGACAGTTTAACCATTGGTGCGTTAATGAATACAAGAGGTTTAATGGAATTGGTAGTATTAAATATTGGATATGACTTGGGTGTTTTATCAAGAGAAATATTTACAATGATGGTAATTATGGCATTGGTTACTACTTTTATGACTGGTCCAGCAATAGATATAATAAATT
Organism: Flavobacterium sp.; assembly: GCA_043747155.1. Taxonomy (GTDB): domain Bacteria; phylum Bacteroidota; class Bacteroidia; order Flavobacteriales; family Flavobacteriaceae; genus Flavobacterium. The sequence goes on from JAYTPS010000160.1 coordinate 3,657, forward strand.
ATATTTTTAAACGTAAAGAAATTTTATTGCCAAAAGAGATTAGTAATAGTAATTTTAATATTCTAATATCTTTTGGCAATAATGAAAAAGGAAAATCATTATTGCATTTAGCAAATAGTTTTGTAAAAAAACAAAAAGAAAACACCAATATTACTGCTTTACATCTTTCATTATCTGATGAAATTCATGCCTACAATCTTGAAGATTATGAACACGAAGCATTTGAACCAATACTTGCTGAATCTAAAAATTTAAATCAAGAAATTACAACAATTTTTAAGGCAACAGTTGATATTGAAACAGATATTACGGATATTGCATCAAGAGGAAATTTCGATTTGGTTTTGGTAGGATTAGGAAAATCTATATTTGAAGGAACTTTACTTGGAAAAGTTTTGGGATTTACAACAAGAATTATTAATCCTGATAGATTATTAGACAAGTTTACAGGAAAAGAAGGATTGTTTGAAAACTCGCCTTTTGATGACAGAACCCGATTGATAATTTCTAAAAGTAAAATGCCACTCGGAATTTTAATTGACAAAGAATTAAATGTTGTAAATGATGTTTTTGTGCCTATATTCTCGGCAGACGATTCTTTTTTAATAGAGTATGCTCAAAAATTGATTTACAATAGCGATTCTAAAATAACGGTTTTAGATATTGATAATCAAGTTAGTAATAATGAAGAAATAGGATTAAAAATAGAAAACCTTCAAATTAACTATTCAGAAAACATATCGGTTTTAACTGAAAATAATATGAAAGCAGGATTTCTTGCCAAGCAAGATTTAATGATGATATCTTTAGAAAGTTGGAAAAAATTGGTCGATTCTCAAAGCGTTTGGTTGAGTACAATTCCTTCGGTTTTAATAATTAAACCATAATTAATCGTTTTAGCTGGAGAGATTTTAATGGTAAAAACCTAAAAGCCCAAATCTAAAACATAACTAAGTTTTAATGCAAAATTATCTTCAAATTTTGACAATGCATTTGGACCATATCTCATAAAAAAAGTAAGACCAAAACCCTTAAAAATTTGATTGGCTTCAACACCACTTTCAAAAAAACCTTTCTCTAAAGTTTTATATTGAAAACCAACATGATTTTGTGAATTGTCAAGATTTCCCCAAGCCATTCTTGTTACTACAGAAATTAGTGGTTTAATTTTGTAAGCAAGTTTTACTTTGTTAAAAGTGTGTTTTACATGAAAAGCAACATATTTACTTGAGAAAAATTCATTAAAAAACATGGTTTCAAAACTATTTTTACCAGCAAATGTAATTCTTCTAAAAAGCGTTTCTCTATTTAAATTATTGGGTGCAATGCTGTATAAATGTGTCAACGGAATATCGCCAAAAGCAAATCCGCTTTGTAAAAGAAATGAAGTGTTTTGTCCCGATAAATAAGGAATTTCATGTGCTATTTTGAAATCTACTTTTGTAAAATCAAAATCACTGCCAACAATATTTGCAAATGATTTGGTTAATTGTAAAGAAAATTTAGGAAACTTTTTTTCAATTTCTAATCGTCCAGTTGGCGTTTGCATATAGCCACTAAAAGGATTCCATTGTATGGCAAATTGAGCTGTTGCTATATTAAAATTGCTGTATGAAGTGCCGTTAGTAACAAAATTATAATTAAAAAGTGGTAAAATTTCGCTTCTTGCAATTCCAAAATAGGCATCAGTTTTAGGTATGTATTTACTTTCTATAAAAGAAGAAAATGTTTTGTAATTGTAAAATGTAGAAATGTTTATTGGTCTGGGATCATAAATTTTAAATCGTCTTGGCTGAGTTGCAAACTGAATTTGTCCAATTTCGTTTAAATCATCAGCATAAGATGCAGTTATCCAAGTATTGGTTTCTTTGCTGATTAAATAGGAAGGCGAAATTAAAAACTTAAATTTTTCGTCTTTAAAACCATAGGCAATGTTGAAACTAATTTTATACTTTTCAGATAATTTATTGTTTGTAACACCTCCAATACCTAATCTAAAACCTTCATAATTATTGTATTTTATTATAGATTTTAAATCTAAATCTACAAGATTTATGGGTAAATAGCCATTGAATATTTTTCTTCCTAAAAATAATTTTTGCTCAATATTTTCAGCAACAGACAAACTGTCTAAATTGGTGTAGGTTCTAATTTTTCTAGAATCGAGTGAATCTTTCTTTAATGAATTCCAATAAGAATCTGGTTTAGACATGCTTACTTCTGGAACATCGATTTTTATACTAGGAATTTTAAAAGCAACCAATTTATTAATTTTAATATCATACGGAATAGATTCAAGCTTTAAATACAATTGATCTGAAGCATCTTTTTTAATTCCTTCTAAACTTGAATTAAATTTTATTGTTCCTCCAAAAAGTTTTAAATCTTCGCTATTATTACCTTTTATAACTGTAAATTTCCTTTTTTCAGGAAACCAAAGCTGCTGTTCTTTTAGATAATTAAAAGTATAAGTCGCATTAATATTTATTATTCCATAAATTCTATAAAATGCTTTTGCAATTCCAAAATTTTCAGCATCTACATATAATAATCCGCGTAGTTTGTTGGAATTTAGTTTTTTGGGTTGAAAATAAATTCTGTAAACTGTTCTATTTTGAATTTTTATGGTATCAATAATTTTAAAAACATATAATTTTCTGCCGTAACTTGAAATTGGATTTCTAATTGGAGTTTCCAAAATATCCAATTCGTTATTATATAATGAATAAGAAACTAAATTTAGGCCAAGATATTCGTACAAAGGTTTTTTAAAACCTGCCATTCGCGATGCAATTATTGTTTCTTTGGTTCCTTTATTGTTAAATTGAATTAAATTTACTTTTTCGGTTTGGTAAATATGTTGGTTTTCAACTAGATTTTTAAGTTTATAATTGGTTGAGTCTAATTTAATTTTTGTTATTCCAAACAATGATTTTTTATAAATAGTATCAATTTTACTTGAAATAGAATCTGGATTTGCAGACAACAATAAATGCTCATAATTTTTATATTCAAAGGTGTTTAGTGCCTTTTCTGGTTGGTTTTTTGGTTTGTTTTCTATTACTTTTTTAATAATTAAATTCACTTCATTTTCTGAGTAAATTTCTTTATCTTTAAGTGTATTGTTGTTTATCATTTTCATTAATAAAAATGGTGCGCCAACAGTTTTATAATAGGTTTTATCATGATAACCTTTATATGAAAATAAAATGGGTTTATTATCATCTTTAATTTCTAGTGTAAATTTTCCTTCCCAGTCAGATGCAATGGTTTTATTATTGTAGGTAATTTTTGCAAAAGCAATG
>JAYTPS010000161.1:0-8673 GCA_043747155.1 Flavobacterium sp.
TGAAATAAGTGTAAAATTAGATGCTTATGGAAATGACTATAAAGATATTCCAATAGCTTTATATAACAATAAAAAACTTATTGCTAAAACGCTTGTTAATTTTGAAACAACTACTAAAAATATAAATTTTACAATTCCTAAAGCCAATTTTCATGGTTATGTTTCAATACTTGATAACGGACTAGAATATGACAATACTTATTATTTTAGTATTTCAAAACCCGAAAAGAGCAATGTAATTAGTGTTGGAGATACTGAAAAAAGTGGTTATTTATCTAGAATTTATACATCTGATGAGTTTAATTATTCAAATTATGCTTTGCAATCTTTAGATTATAATTTGCTAGAAAAACAAGATGCAATTGTTTTAAATGAGTTAAAAGAAATTCCACAAGCATTACAAACAACATTAAAATCATTTGTTGAAAAAGGTGGTAATGTAATTTTGATTCCAAATACCGAAAGTACAACGTCTAATTTAAATAGTTTTTTGACGAATTTTGGTTCAGTTCAATTTAATTCGCTAGAAAAAACTGAAAAAATGATTACTAAAATCAATTTTAATCATCCACTTTTTAATAGTGTTTTTGAAAAAAAAGTAGATAATTTTCAATATCCTAACACTAAAAGTTCATTTCAAATTAGCAATTCGGCACCAATGGTTTTGGGATATAGCGATCAAACTTCTTTTTTAAGTGCTATTCAAAACAGTGTTTCATCAGTTTATGTTTTTGCAGCACCAATTAACAAATTAAACAGTAATTTTCAGAACTCACCAATAATCGTTCCAACGTTTTACAACATGGCACAAAATGCACAAAAAGCAGGAATTAATGCAATGATTATTGATGAAGCAAAACCAATGATATTGGAAACATTATTAACCAAAGACGAAATACTAAATGTAAAAAATAGCACCGAAAGTTTTATACCAATACAACAAATATTAAATGATAAAGTAAAATTGACTTTTAGTGATAACCCAAAAGAGTCAGGAAATTTTGAAGTTTATAATAATGATACTTCTATAGAAAATTTAAGTTTTAATTACAATAGAAGCGAAAGCAATTTAAGCAACATTAACATAAATGCGGTAAGCGATTTTAAAGAAATTAGTACTGTAGAATCTATATTTGACACATTGCAAACCAATAGAACCGACAATCAAATTTGGAAATGGTTTGTAATTTTAGCATTACTTTTTATAATATTAGAAGTTTTAATTCAAAAATTTGTAAAATGAAAATCATAATTAGAGAAGCCAAGATTATTGACCCAAAAAGTAATTTTCATAACCAAATTCTTGATGTGAAAATTAAAGATAATTTAATCGAAAAAATTGGACATAATCTAACTACAACTGATGATTACAAAGAAATAAAAGAATCTAATTTACATCTTTCACAAGGTTGGTTTGATAGTAGTGTATCACTTGGCGAACCAGGTTTTGAAGATAGAGAAACTATTGCAAACGGATTGAATGTTGCTGCTAAAAGCGGTTTTACAGCAATTGCATTACAACCTAATACTTATCCGGTAATTGATAATCAAGCACAAATTTTATTTGTAAAACAAAAAGCTCAAAATACTGCAACCAATTTATTTCCAATTGGTGCTTTAACAAAAAATAGTGAAGGAACTGATTTAGCCGAAATGTTTGACATGAAAAATGCTGGAGCAATAGCATTTGGTGACTACAATAAAAGTTTATCTAATGCTAATTTATTGAAAATTGCACTACAATATGTTCAAGATTTTGATGGATTGCTATTAGCATTTTGTCAAGACGAAAATATAAAAGGAAATGGAGTTGTTAATGAAGGTGTTTCATCAACTAGATTAGGATTAAAAGGAATTCCAAATCTTGCCGAAGATGTAATTGTAGCTAGAAACCTTTTTCTGTTAGAATATACTGGCGGAAAATTACATATTCCAACCATTTCTACGGCTAAATCTGTCGGACTTATAAGTGATGCCAAAGCCAAAGGTTTAAAAGTTACTTGTAGTGTTGCAGTACACAATTTAATTTTAACAGATGAGAAATTAGAAGAATTCAACACTAGATATAAAGTTTCGCCACCACTGCGAACTGAAAATGATAGGTTAGCATTACTATCAGGAATAATAAATAATACTATTGACGTTATTACTTCTGACCATAATCCTATTGATATTGAACATAAAAAAATAGAGTTCGACTTTGCCAAAAATGGAACTATTGGAATGGAAAGCGCTTTTGGCACATTAATGACTCTATTACCGTTAGAAAAAATTGTTGAAAAACTTACCTCAGCTCGAGAAATTTTTAGCATTAACAATTCCGAAATTTCAGAAGGAAATATAGCAAACATAACATTATTTTCAACCAATAATGAATCGATATTTACTGAGGAAAACATTTTATCAAAATCTAAAAATGCAGCTTTACTGGGAATGAAAATGAAAGGAAGAGTTATTGGAATTTATAATAATAGTAAATTAATTTTAGCATAAAATGGAGGATCAAACAATTAAAGAAGGAAAAGCCATTGCAATAACTAGTTATATATTAATTGTAGGTGTACTTATTGCTTTGTCGATGAACTCTGAAAATAAAAATAAATTTGCTTCCTTTCATATTCGGCAAGGATTAGGATTAACAATAACATTTATTATACTTGGAGTTTCAATAAGTTCATTCGAAAATATTTTTGTGGCATTACCCATGTGGATATTTATTTCTGTACTAACAATGTATGGAATTTTTACTGCTGCTAAAGGAGAAATTACACCTTTGCCATTGCTTGGAAACTTATTTCAAAAATGGTTTAAAACTATTTAATAAAAATTACATGACACTTCATCACTTAGTTCGCGAACCTAAAATAAAGCTTAAAAAAAATCCGTTATTACTTTTACTTCATGGATATGGCAGCAACGAAGAAGATTTATTTTCATTTGCATCTGAACTTCCTGACGAATATTATGTAATTTCTGCTCGAGCACCATTTGACATGGGTTTTAATAGCTTTGCTTGGTATGCTATAAACTTTGACGCTGATGAAAACAAGTTTTCTAATATTGCACAAGCACAACAATCGCGAGATATAATTTCGGATTTTATAGATGAAATAATTGCAAATTATGAAATTGATTCTAATAGCGTAACCCTTGTTGGTTTTAGTCAAGGTTGTATTTTAAGTTATGCTGTTGCACTTTCTTATCCCGAAAAAGTGCAAAGAGTTGTTGCAATGAGTGGATATTTTAACCAAGAAATTGCAAAACTTAATTTTGAAGAAAATGATTTTAGCACTCTAAAAATATTTGCTTCTCATGGAACTGTAGATCAGGTTATTCCTGTTGATTGGGCACGAAAAGCATCGCCAGAGTTAATCATTTTAGGAATAGATATTGTTTATAAAGAATATCCAATTGGACATGGAATTTCGCCTCAAAATTTTTATGATTTTAAAAATTGGCTACAACAATAAAATTAATTTTAATTTTTAAAAAATCCTAGATTATTCAGTAATTTGAATTTCTTCATTATCATCACTTCCTGAAACTTTATTGCCACCTTCACCATCACCAGAAAAAAGAGTTTTTCCTTCTTTTTTTAATACAAATCCGTTTGAAGAAATTAAAAAATAATCATCATTTGACCATGATTTTTCTTTAGATGAGCGATTTAAAATTATAGATTCGTTTTTATTTGGAAGAAATAATTCGGCTTTGATAGCTTTTTCATCAAATAAAACATAAGCACATAAAGTTGCGTCATCAACTTCAATATTTTCTGTAGGCGATAATTGCAAACCGCTAAAAACTCTTACACATTCTTCATTAAGCTTTGACCAAGTATATCCTGCAGATGCCAAACAGCCATTTTTATCTTTATCGCCACCAAGTACAACCTCTTTGGCAATATCATCAACAACTGGTTTTTCGTCTTCTTGATTAAACCACTTGCAAGAAACCAATGTCATTAAAGAAAACAGTAGTAAATATTTTTTCATTTATTGTTGAATTATTTGTTTTGGATAAAGATACGTTTGAATAGTTTTAAATGAAATTGATTTATCATCTTCTATAAAATATTGAATTAAAGCTTCACCCCAATACTCACTATTACTATAGTCTGCAATTATCCAACGATGATTAAGTATTTTTATTTTATTAACAATGAATTTTTTTCCTTCTATTAATGGTTGGTCAACATATTTATTTCCAATTTTATCATCATTATAACTTAGTAAAGCTTCTTGAACCTTTGGCATTAACTCTTCAATATTATAAACTTCAAGATAATCTTGTGCTCTATCATTAGTTTCTAAAGAAAAATAATTAGAATCATACAGTTTATCTGACAAAAGCGTGATACTATCTCGAATATTTTTACTTTTCTCTTCAAATCTTTTTTCAATAACGGCATCTTTTTTACTATAGTACATATAAGTAAAAACATTTAGCAAAGCCGATAAAATAAATAAATATAAAAATAATTGCTTCTTCATTTTTTAATATTAAATAGTAATTTCTAAATTATCATAAGCCAAATATACATTGTTTGGTAATTTTTTTTGAACCTCTTCATGAAAACCTAATACATGACTTATATGAGTAAAATATGCTTTTTCTGGCTGAATCAAAGTTACAAAATCTAAGGCATCTTGCAAATTAAAATGCGAATGATGTGGCTCTTCTCTCAAAGCATTAATAACCAACAACTTCAAGTTTTTAAGTTTGCTAATTTCTATTAAATCGATAGATTTTACATCTGTTAAATAACAAAAATCATTAATTCTATAACCATAAACTTGTAAATTTCCATGCAAAGCATTAATAGGAGTAACTTTAAAATTTCCAATTGAAAAATTCTCATTATTAATAACTTCAATTGTTTTTACGGATGGTGCACCAGGATATTTATTTTCTGTTTCAAAAATATAATCAAATCTTTTTTTTAAATTTTCTAAAACTCTTTTATGAGCATAAATTGGAATTTCACCTTGTTTAAAATTAAAAGGACGAATATCATCAATACCGGCAGTATGATCAGAATGTTCATGAGTAAAAAGAATTGCATCAACTTTAGAGCATCCTGACGTTAACATTTGTTGCCTAAAATCTGGACCACAATCAATTATTATAGAGTTTTTTTGGTCATGAATCCAAACCGAAACTCGAAGTCTTTTATCTTTAACGTCATTACTTAAACACACTGAATGATTACTACCAATTACTGGAATTCCTTGAGAAGTGCCTGTACCTAAAAAATATATTTTCATTTAGCATGGTTTTTGATAATTGATTAATAAATAACCAAAAAATAAATAGCAACAATACAAAAATAAGACAAAATAGCTTTCAAAACTACAGGTGTTTTATTAACTTTGCAATGTATATTAATGATTATGGCAAACAACGGATTAGACATTAAACTTAAAGGTGACCGAATTATAGAGCATATTCCTTCTTTAAAGGATAAAGCTTTGCGAATAAACTTAAACGAAAATATATACGGAACTTTTGCCGAAATTGGTGCAGGTCAAGAAACTGTTAGACATTTTTTTAGATCTGGTGGATCATCAGGAACAATTGCCAAGGCAATGTCGGCTTATGATAAAGATTTTAGCGATGCCATTTACGGAATTGAAGAAGATGGTCGATATGTTACCGAAAGTCGTTTAAGAAAAATGCTTTCACACGAAGTTGAACTTATTGAAAATCGCCTTGACCGAACAAAACATCCTAATAAAATGTTCTTTAGTTATGCCAATACTGTTGCAACAATAGATTTTGCCAAACAATTTAAAGGTCATGGTTGGGTTGGAATAAAATTTCAGATTGAACCCGACGAAGATTATAACGAAATTACATTGCACATTCGTTTTAAAGAAACTGATGCTCGATTGCAACAAGAAACACTTGGAATACTTGGTGTAAATTTAATTTATGGTGCATTTTACAAATACAATGATCCCAAAAAATTATTGCGTTACTTGTATGATCATCTAGAAAAAGACCAGTTAGAAATTGACACCATAAATTTTTCAGGACCACGATTTGCCAATGTTGACAACCGATTAATGAGTTTACAATTGGTAAAAAACGGAATGACAGATGCTGTAATGTTTAGCCCAGACGGACACAATATTTTACCAGCAGCAGTGCTTTATAAAAAGAATATTTTGGCATTAAGAGGAAGTTTTCGTCCAGTTACCAAAGTAAATATGGACATGTATGCCAAATCGCTTGAAATGTTTATCGAAGAAAATAAAGTAGAAAAAGAAAACACCTTTGTGATTTTCGAAATTACTTTATCCAACCTACGATCTGAAGGTGAAATTGACGAAAGAGATTTTATGGATAGAGCCGAATTGCTTTGTTCACTTGGTCAAACGGTAATGATTTCTAATTTTCAAGAATACTATAAAGTAGTCGAATATTTTTCTAGTTACACCAAAGCTCGAATGGGATTGGTAATGGGAGTAAATAATTTAGTAGATATTTTCGACGAAAAATATTACCGCCATTTAAGTGGCGGAATTCTAGAAGCATTTGGAAAATTATTCTATCGAGATTTAAAAGTTTATTTATATCCAATGGAAGAAAATGGCGAAGTAGTAACTTCGCAAAATCTAAAAGTACATCCTAGAATGAAAGAATTATACAAATTCTTTGCCTATAATGGAAAAGTTGTTGATGTGCCTGTAAACGATAAAGAAAATCTTAAAATATTTTCGCGAGAAATTCTTAAAATGATTACAAAAGGAATTCCAGGTTGGGAAAAAATGTTGCCAGAAGGAACAGCCGATTTAATAAAACAACATCAATTGTTTGGTTACGATCCCAATAGAGTTTTAATAGAAGCTTAGCAATTTTTATAAAAATATATTTTATCCTTAACAGAGAAATTTGTTAAGGGTTTTTTTTGAAATTGTTAAAAATGAAAATGTTAAGTTATAAATATTGTAAAATAAAACTTATATAACAATTAAAAAAATACATTTCAACTAATTTATTTGTTGTTTTATCTATAATTGATTAGGTTTAACCAACCAACTAATAAAACATTGAATATGAATGCACTATCTTTAACAGACAAACTGCTTACTCGAAAAATTTTATGTTCAGTTTTTGGTCACAATATTGTAACAAAGCGCAACATTACACCTAACTTTAGAGAATTTGAATGTACGGTTTGCCATTTAGAATTAACCAATGATGCCAAAGGACAAACAACATCACTAACACCACATTTAAGAGAAGTTAATGAAACTTTATATAATTTTCACCACCGAAGACATCCTATTGCAGTTTAATTATTACTACATAAAAAAGCGATTTTAATAAAATATATTTAGAGCTAAACAATTCTTACAAATTGTTTAGCTCTTGTTGTTTGTACTACTAAATTATTTTTCGTTTAATTTTTATATTTATGTTGCGTATATTTTATTGTTTGGCGGCAATAGTATCGAAATTCATAATATATGACCCAAATTATATTAACAATCCTGTTTTTTGCATTTAACGTTACAAATGCACAGATAAAAGAAGCTTCCGAGACTGAACTCTACGAGAAAGCTGAAAGAGATATTGGAGAATATTATGAAAAATATATTGATGCAGATTCTACGAAACTTAGGATTAAAGCTTACAAAAGTTATTCTTTATTAGTCAGTAAATTTCCGAAATTGGAAAAGTCAAGTTACTATTTGTATACTATAGGTTCTTTGACATATGATAAAGAAGAATCTAAGAAATGCTTTAAAGAAGTTATTCGAGAAAATAACTGGGAATATTATATTCGGAAATCTTACATATCTTTAGCTTTCTACGCAACTGATGAAAAGGATTTCAAAACAGAATTGAAGTGTATAGAAGAAATTAAAAAAATGAAAAATCCAACCTTTACATTTAGAACTGAAATGAAAACATATAATGCTCAATTAAAAAACCTTTATACGCTTTGTGAAGCAATAAAAAAATAAATACTGCCGCTAACAGTTTGCAAAAATTGGGGTTTTGGTCTTGAATTTACACACTGTTTTCTGCTTTTGCAATCAGTGATTTTACTAAGTTTTTGCTAACCAAATCCCCAACTAAATTCAAGTCAAGACGTTAGCAGTAAGCGTGAAATTAATCGACGGTCACCAGTATTTTATAAAAGAAATTAATATTAAAAATCAAAATGCCAAAACTTAAAAAAGATAAAACAATATGGGTATGACAGAGCTTTGGTGAAAATGATCTTTGGTGGTATGAAAAAATCAAAGTTGTAGAATATAAAAAATTCCTTTAATTTGAAAATGAAATTGGAAGGAAAAATCCTTTTTTAAGAATGATATTAGCATTAAAAATAGTTGTTGTTCATAAAATATTTATTGAATTCCTTCAGAATAAATATGTTGATAAAATCATTTTTATTATGATTGGATATTTTTTTAAAATAATGTTAGACCGTTATATTCTTAATAAATAATATTATATAAACGCCAACTGCTAACAACAGTTTTCGGTTTTAATTTTTTCGTTCTTAGAACGTTTTTTCTTTGATAGTTTTCTATATATTTGTTAATAATATTGATTAAAACAGTAACATTCGTAAATTCTGAGAACATTATTTAAATCCTAAAACCACAGTTTTAAACATTAGCAGATGTAAATGATTTATCAAAAATACATACC
>JAYTPS010000162.1:0-2197 GCA_043747155.1 Flavobacterium sp.
GTAAAATCCTATTTTATAAATAATTTTTATTTTCTATCTTTGTAATCTTAAAAATAGTAATGAAAAATCCAGCAGTTTTAAGAAAATATCCTAACGAAGAGTTTCGTGAAATAAAAATGCATCATTCTTTAAAAATGAATTATGCAGTTTCTAATAAAGGTCGATTAATTAGCTTTACAGATTCTATTAACAATGGGAGAGAGTTAAAAGGTAGTAAACAAGATGGTTATAGAATTTTAAAATTTTCAATTAGAGAAGATGGAAAAAAAATATACAAACATTTGTTTTTCTTTAAAATTGTTGCCGAATATTTTTTATCAAAAACTTCAGATGAGCAAATTTTTGTTTTGCATCTAGATTATGTTAGAGACAATGATGATGTTAGAAATTTAAGATGGGCAACAAGAGATGAAATGCTAGAACATGGTAGGAAAAGTCCAAATGTTATAGAAGCTCAAAAAAAATTTATTGAAGGAAGATACGGTGCTGATGGTGCAGCTAAATTAACTTCAACAAAGGTTATGCACATTAAAAAAATATTAGCCAATCCTAAAAGAACAACAAGAAAAAAAATGATTGCAAAGCAATTTGGTGTTTCAGTTATGCAAATTAGGCGAATTGAAACTGGTGAAAACTGGAGTCATATTACAATATAAAATGTAAACCTAACTTTAAAAAAGTTAGGTTTTTTTATTTGCAATTTTTATTTATTCCATTCGATTTTTCTAGAAAAATACATCACTGCCGCTAGAATAATAAACAAACCAATACTTCCTACTAAAAGTGCATAATCTTCTAATTGAATAATTATATAAATGAAAGTATAAAGTACCGAAAGAGAAGTTGCAATAAAAAATGGAAATTTTTTATTCTTTAAAATTGATATTGAATAAAATGAAATTAATGCAACAACTGCACTTCCAGAAATTGCATAGGCAAAGCTAAAGCTACTGTGCTCGGTTATTGAAATTAGCAATGTGTAAAACATGATTAAAGCAATTCCTATCATACTATACTGAAATATGTGAATACTAATTTTGCTAATTGATTGAATTAAAAAAAAAATTAAAAAAGTTAATCCAATTACTAAAAATCCATATTTTGAAGCTCTTTCGTTTTGTTGATATTGGTTAACTGTAGTAATAAAATCAACTGCAAATGAATATTTATTTAGTTGTGGTAAATCTTCAAAATTTTCTTGTGCAAAAGGTCGATTAAAATGTAAAATTTTCCAGGTTGCTTCAAATCCTTTAGTTGTAATTTTTTTATCATTTGGAATAAAATTTCCATTAAAATTTGGAGAATTCCAATTGGAAGTCATTTTTGCATCAGTTGTTTTTCCTATAGGAACGATACTTATTCGTTTACTACCGTTGTAAGTAATGTTCATATTAAAATTTGAATTTTTAATTGTATTGTAATCAATATATCCAGTTTCTAAAGATTCAATTGAGTCATTAGATTGGCTGTTATGATTGGGTTCGAATGTATAATTTGTGTTTCCAAACTTAATTTTAACTTCATTATTTACACTTTTTAAGTTTGTTGTTTTAATAATTATTCTTGCTTTATCCCAATAAATATTTTCGTTTGGAATATTTTTTTTGTAAAATTTTGGTTGTGAATAGTTTCCAGAAAATTGCATATTGGTGGTAAACACATTTGATTTGTATATACTACGTTGCAAAGGAGTTTTTATTTCGGTATTAGAATTATTTGAAAGTTGTTCTGGAAAAAAATAGCCATTTTCAATTTGAAGTGTAACAGGTTCTTTATATGGAATTTTTAAAATTGGACCATAAAAATAAACACTTTCACCCCATTTTTGTGTTGTCTCTTCTATAACTTCCTTCTGACGTAAACTTCGTTCATTTATTAATTTTTGTACAAATGATAAAGGAATTAAATGGATTAATGTTAGTAATCCTACCATAATCATTTTTGCTGTTGTTGAATGAAAGAAACCTTGTTTAGTTTCTGTTTCTTGATTTTCCATTGTTATTTATTTAAGTTATTTAAAAAGGTGAATTTGATTCTATCGAGCTTACTATGAGTGAAAAATATACTATCGCTATAGGAATATTAGAAGTAAGTATTAAGATTTTTATAATAATATTTTCTCTTTCATTTGGAATTGTAAGTAACTGAAAAATTAAGTTTAGTAGAATAACTACACTAAAAAAAGAAATAAAAATTA
>JAYTPS010000163.1:0-3110 GCA_043747155.1 Flavobacterium sp.
CAAAAATTCTATCCCAAACTGAAAAAATATTTCCATAATTACTATCAGTATATGGCAGTTGATAATGATGATGAATTTTATGCATGTCTGGCGATATTATAAGATAACTTAATATTTTATCTAAATTTTTAGGCAAACAAATGTTGGCATGTGTAAATCGAGTTGCAACTATTGAACATGTTTGGTATAAAAAAACCATCCACATTGGACAACCAATTATTAAAACGCCAAGTGTTGTAAAAATGAATCTAATGACACTTTCGCCAGGATGATGCCTGTTGGCTGATGTTGTATCAATATAAGTGTCAGAATGATGAACTAAATGAAAACGCCATAAAAATTTTATTTTATGTTCGGTAAAATGTGCTAAATAAGCTCCAATAAAATCCATCAATAGCAAGCCAATTATTGTATAAATCCAAATGTTCATTTTGGGTAACCATTGTAAAATTCCAAAATTATTATTGAAAACATAATTAGATGCTAGTAGTAAAATAAATGCTAATGCAAAGTTTACTATAACTGTTGTAATTGTAAAAAAAATGTTGATTGATGCATGCTTCCATTTTTTATATTGAAATTTGAAAAACGGAAAACTGTTTTCTAACAACCAAAAAAATGCAATACCAATCGCAAGAATTAGTCCACGATGTACTGAAGAAATTGAACTGAAATAGTTACTAATAGTTTCCATAATGAAGATTATGTTTCAAATATAGAAAACTTTTTAGTTAAATTCTATTCAAAAATTACAGGTTTTGTAGTCTTTGCAATTTTATAAATATGAAAAGGTTGAGTAATTACTAATGGTACAACACCAGTTGGCACTTGTAAATTTACTGATACAACAATTGAACTTGTATTTTCGTTGACATTACTTGCTTCAATTGTATAACCTCCAGATCCTCTAACTTGATCAAACAGAACTATTAAATCATAATTTGCAAAATCTATTGTAGTTTCAGTAAACGAAGCAGATACATTATTTACACTATTCATTTCATTCATAAGAGTATTCCAAGAAACTGAATTTGTGACTAGTAATCTTGATTCTATAATTCCTTCAGAACTATTTCCATACAAATTTCCACTTCCAATTTCAAATAATGTTAAATCAGATGTTGAAGTTTTTGAATCAGAGTTGGAACAACTTAAAAAAATTGTTGTTACTAAAATTAAAAGTAATTTTTTCATAATTAGTTTTGTTTATTATTAGATGCAATATATGTTAAATGGTTGCGTGTATTTATTTAATTATTCTAAAAGTTAGGTTTATTCTAGGTTCAATTTTTTTTAAAGTTTTAGGAATTTGATGTTTCCAAAAATGTTGAGTCTCACCTTTCATGATTAATAAACTTCCATTTTCTAGAATTATTTTTAGCTTTTCATTTGGCAAATTATTGTGTTGCAAATGAAAAACTCTTTCTGCTCCAAAGCTTACCGAAGCTATTACAGGATTTCTTCCTAATTCTTTTTCGTTATCTGCATGCCAACCATTACTGTCTTTTCCATCACGATATAAATTTAATAAAACTGTAGTGAAACTTTCGTTACAAACTTGTTCTATTTCTAATTTAATATGTGTTAATAAAATGTTCCAAGAGTTTGGTTGCATTATTATATTAGAATAGGAATAAGGTTTACCTTCATTACCATAAAGTGATGTTAATCTTGGTTGTTTATGAGTTTTTCCATAAACTGTAATATTGTCTTGTTGCCAAGGAATTTCATTATAAAGCTTTTCAAAAAGCATTTTAGATTTTTCTATCCCAAAAAAATTAGGATAATAATCTATGGTACAATTTGGCAAATTAAATTCAACTTTTTCTGATGGAAATAATGATAACATTGTGTAAAAATAAAGAGAAAAATAAAACTTTTAAATTTTATTTTTCTCTTATTAAAGTGTTATTGTTTTTTTTAATTTCCTAAACCAATTTCTCTTTGATCCTGCAATAAATTTTTATAAATTAATCCTCCAACAATTGCGCCTAATATTGGTGCAAGCCAAAAAAACCAAACTTGAGCAAGCGGTTCACCTTGAGTAAATAAAGCTTGCGATAAAGAACGAGCAGGATTTACAGACGTGTTTGTAATTGGAATACTTACTAAATGTATTAATGTTAAGGCAAAACCAATTGCAATTCCTGCAAAATTACCATTAGCAAATTTGTCAGTTGCACCAAGAATTACAATTAAAAAAAACATAGTTAGCGCAAATTCTGCTGCAAAACATGATAACATTGAATATCCGTCAGGTGAAAAATTATCATATCCATTGGATGCAAATGCTCCAGCTTTGGTATTATCTATTAAATTTCCAGTTTTTCCTGTCCAAATTATGTATAAAGTACCTGCGGCTGCAATTGCTCCAACACATTGTGAAACAATATAAGGAAGCAAATCCTTAGCCGAGAAACGACCACCAGCCCAAAGACCAATTGAAACGGCTGGATTAAAATGTCCGCCAGAAATATGACCAACTGCATAAGCCATAGTTAAAACTGTTAATCCGAATCCAAGAGCAACTCCTGCAAATCCAATCCCTAGATGAACTCCATCACTTGTAGAATATCCTGCAGCAAATAATGCACTACCGCAACCTCCAAACACTAACCAAAAAGTTCCAAAAAACTCTGCAAATAATTTTTTCATAATATTTTGTTGTTAAATTAATATTTAATGATTTAGGTATATAAATATGCCCATTGGATTAAATAATATTGTAAAAATAATCGTAAAAACAATATCCATCTTGGTATTCCAATTCCAGCTTCTTTGCTAATAAACATATAAATATTGGCTGGATAAACTATAATTAAGATGAAAATTAATAGCCATGCACCTAACATACTTATTTTTGGAATTAACAAACAAACAGAAAATATAATTTGGGAACCACCAATTACTTCGTTTAAGAATTTTTTTTTGGGTATAAATGGAGGAATTACCTTTTCATATAAATCTGGATTTTTAAAATGGTATATACCAGATGCAATATAAAAAATGGCCATTACATATAAATGCCAAGGTTGATTCATAAATTTTTATTTATTTACGAATGTAAAATAAATTTAACAAAAAACAACAACTTGTAGTATTAATTTGAC
>JAYTPS010000164.1:0-5038 GCA_043747155.1 Flavobacterium sp.
CGAAAACAATAATTGGAACTTTCGATTGATTTAATTGATCTATTGTCATAACTATAATATATTTTCCTTTTTTGTTAATAAAAATGCTTCATAATCTTCTCCAACTATAAATTTATTCCATTCGCCATTATTATTTAATCCGAAAACTTTGAAGTCTTCGGTTATTTCAGCAAGATTATTTGTGATTCCCATTCTATATAATCTTGTTCTTACTTTTGTACTTCCAGTTGCTAAAACCCACGCTTTCGGATTTTTCTGTGTAAAAGCGTAAACTGTTGAAGCAACTGTCGCCAAAACTTTCAAACTATCTTCGTTATTTGTAACAGAAATATCACTTGTTGTTTTAGTTTTTTCGTCATAATCAGCAAAACCTAAATTATAAACATTTTCAGTTCCCGTTTCTGTATATTCTACTATTTTTTTAATTAGTCCTTTTGGTCCTTCACTAATAAATTCATAGTAATTCATCAAAGTTTCAGAACGATATTGATATTTAGGATATTTCATTTATTGTTTTAAAATAAATAAACAAATCTATAAAATATTTTCTATTTTCAGGGTTTCTGCTTTTTTTTAACATTACTGCCAACTCAATAATAGTAGAATAATAATTAAAATATTAACTCATGAAAAAAATAACTTTAATATCAATCTTGTTTCTAACATTTATAAACTGTTCAGAAAACTCAAATGATTAGACTCCTTCTTTTGATGTTACACCTATTCTTTGAAAGTGGCAATATGTAGAAGAATTAGATTATAATCCACCTGGTCCATATTTAATAACTAATGGACCAATTATTGATTTAAATTCTGACGGCACATTTACATCTAATGAAATTATAAACTTTACAAACGGAACATATTCAGTTTCGAATGATAGTATTATTACATTAAACTATACTTCAAACAATGATTCTTTCATCAAGCATAAAAGAATAAATTTTTATTCTGCTAATGAAATTATTTTAGACAATGATTATTTGGCAACAGGTGCTTGTGTTGAAGGTTGTGCTGAAAGTTATTCAAGAATAAGTATTAAATAAAATTAACTAACTTTTTTATAAAACTAAAGACCGTTTCAAATAAATGAAACGGTCTTTAGTTTCTAATAAATACTTTCTATTTACTGAAAATCAGCATCAGTAACACCTTCGTTAATTTTAACATCGGTCATTTTAATTTCAATTTCTCTACCTTGATTCATGATTACATTATAAGGAATTTTAACTCCTTTAACATCTTTATAATCGTTATAAGTAATTGTAGAAGTCATTTTTTGACCATTTCGTTCACTTGTAGTTGCTGTCATTAATTTTAAACCAGTTTTTACGTCATAATATATAGTTGATTTTCCATTTAAAATAATGTAAGCTTCTGTTCCGTTCATTGGCTCAATACCATCAAGAGCTAAATCGGTTTTTTTCAACAACATCATTTCTTCAAATGTAGATGCTGTTAGTTTTTTTTCAGCAAATTCTTCTGCTGTCAAATCTTTTCTTTGTCCTTGATTCATTGAGTAACCACTTTTGTCGCCAATTACTTGTCTCGACAATTCGCCCATTCCTTGCATTTCCATTTTAAAAAATGTTTTTCCTTTAACATCTTTTTTAGAAACATAAGAAAGTGGTGATGGTGCACCTTCTATTTCTGATGTTCCAGTTAAGAAAATAGTTTTCACGCCTAAAACAGCTTTTTCTCCACCAATTGCTTTTATATAATTATCTAAAACTGTTTTAACAGTAACTCCAGCCGGTGCAGGTTTTTTAAGTTTTGGTTTTTCTGTTGGATTTCCAAATTTATCAAAATAAAACATTGGAATTTTCAAACTTTCTAATCCAGGAATAACTTCTGTTCCTTTTCCAGTAATTATTATTCTGATATTATCTTCAAGAACATATTTATTCATAACTCTCATAACATCATCAACAGTAACTGCTTGAATGTTCTTGATATAGTTTTCATAGAAGTCTGCTGGCAATCCTTCGGTTTCAATATTTAAAGCGTAACGAGCAATTGTTGCTGGTTTTTCAACCTGCATTACAAATCGTCCAACATAACCTGCTTTTACATTATTTAAAGTTTCTTCGCTTACTTTTTCAGTTCTAATTCTTTTAATTTCTTTTAAAAATTCAACAACAGCACTGTCGGTTACTGCGTTTCTAACTTGCGAGTTTGCTTTAAATTTACTGACTGAATATTTACTTGAACCTACGTTTGAACGTGCACCATAAGTCCATCCGTGGGCTTCACGTAAGTTCATATTTAAATAACTATTAAAATCGCCACCAAGAACTTGATTAGCAACAATTACAGGAAAAAAATCAGGATCAGATAATCTTAAACTTACTGTGTTAACTAATGAGATTTCAGATTGAACTGCATTGGGCATGTCTACAAAATTAATTTGAGTATATTGAACATTGCTTGGTGCAGTATAGGTTAATTGTGGTGCTTTGGCTTTAACCCAAGAACCAAAAAGTTTAGTTACAGCTTTTTTAGCATCTTTAAACTTTACATCGCCAATTACTACTAAATATGCTCGCTCTGGAACAAAATAGGAAGCATAATTTGCTTTAACATCTGAAAGAGAAACTGCATTTATTGTTTCTTCGGTTAAATATTCGCCGGATGGATGGCTTTTTCCATAAACAAGAACATTTTCAACTCTTCCGGCTACGGCAGGAACACTTTTTTCTTGAGTTTTTAAACCTTCAATCAGTTTCTCTTTTTCTTTATCAAATTCTTCTTGAGTAAAATTAGGGCTCAATGCACCTTCAGCCATTAACTCTAAAATTCTTTTAGAATATTTAGACAATCCACTTGCAAATGCTCCATCAGAATTAAAACTAATTTCTGCTCCAAGAAAATCTATTTCTTCATTGAAAACATCTTTTGTAGTTTTTTTAGATCCGTTTCCAATTAAACTACTAGTTAAATTATCAACTCCTTTTTTATTTCCTTCTGCATAAGGTGCATTATCTATAGAAAGATTAAAAGAAACTCTTGGTAATTTATGATCTTCAACAACTAAAACTTTCAATCCATTTGGTAATACAAATGAAACTGGTTTTTTAATATTAATAGTTGGAGCTGGTCCTGATTTTGGCTGTGGTCTATTTTGTGCTTGCATAGTTATAGTTAAAAACAAGCTTGATAATATAATTATTGATTTTCTCATTTTTGTTTAATTTTATTTATTTTCAGCTTTGTCTTTAGCCGGTACATAATCTAATATCAATCTTTGATTTGGATTTAAATATTTTTTAGCAATATCTCTAATCTCTTCTCTTGTAATAGAACGATACATTTCTATTTCGGTATTAATTAAATTTACATCACCATATAATAAGTAATAAGATGCTAAGTTTTCGGCAACTCCTTCAACTGATGAATTACTGTTAACAAAATTATTGTCATATTTATTTTTCAATTTTTGTAAATCGTTTTCAGATATCAATTCTGTTTGAACTTTTACAATTTCTTCATCTGTTTCTTTAATTAAATCTGCAGCAGTAAAATCACCTTGAGGAATTCCTATAATCATATAAGAACTATAATCTTCTTGACTGTAATTGAAAGAACTCAACTGAAGTGCCATTTTCTTTTCATCAACAATTTTTTTATATAATCTTGAACTTTTTCCATCGCTTAAATAAGTAGAAATCATATCCAACACTCGTGCATCACGAGTTTTCATTGAAGGTGTTCTGTAGGCAGCAACCACCATAGGTTTTTGAATATTTGGATCTTCATATCTTGCACTCAATGGTTGAGTTATTGGATCTTCAACAAACTTTTGTTTTACAACGTCAACACCTCTTGGAATTGGAGCAAAATATTTATCAATCCAAGTTTTAGTTTGAGCAATGTCTAATTGACCTGCAACAACCAATACCGAATTGTTTGGCGAATAGAATTTTTTATTAAAAGCTTGAAATTCAGCCAAAGTTGCAGCGTCAAGATGTTCCATAGAACCAATAGTTGCCCAACGATATGGGTGTTTTACAAACAAATTCTTTTTTACTTGAGCAATCCAACTTCCATAAGGTGAATTGTCAACTCTAAGACGTTTTTCTTCTTTTACAACTTCATTTTGAGTATCAACCCCAATTTGATTAATAACTGGATGCATCAATCGTTCAGATTCCATCCACAAACCTAATTCTAAATTATTTGAAGGAAAAACTTCAAAATAATAGGTTCTGTCGTCAGATGTGTTAGCATTATTGGTTCCGCCATTACCAGTTACAATTTTAAACCATTCCCCTCGTTTGATGTTTTCTGTACCTTCAAATAATAAATGTTCAAAAAAGTGAGCAAATCCTGTTCTTTCAGGATTTTCATCTTTAGAGCCAACATGATACATAACCGAAGTTATAACCACTGGTGCGGATGGATCATTGTGTAAAATAACGTGCATTCCGTTAGCTAAATCATATTCCTCAAAAGCAACCTTTTGGGCATGAGCTGTTCCTCCTAGCATAAGCATTGAACTTAAAACGATTAAAGATTTTTTCATAATTAAAATTATAAATTTTTGTTGATAGTACAATTAGTGTTCTAATTGTAAATTATGTTACACAAAAATAGATTTTTTTATTTGTATTAAATAAAGGTTTTAATTGAAAATTATAAAATTTGTAACAAACTAATTTTTACGGAAAACTTTTTTATAATTGCGTTGCATGGGAAATAATTATTTGTATATTTGCAAACTTAAAAAAATTAACTAAACAATTTGTTATGTACGCAATCGTAGAGATAGCAGGGCAACAATTTAAAGTAAGCAAAGACTTAAAGGTTTATGTTCACCGTTTAACTAATGAAGAAGGATCAAAAGTTTCTTTTGATAAAGTTCTTTTATTAGATGACAATGGAGCAATCACTTTAGGCGCCCCAGCTATAGAAGGTGCTTCAGTAGAAGCCAAAGTGTTACAACACTTAAAAGGTGATAAGGTAATCGTTTTCAAAAAGAAAAGAAGAAAAGGATTCAAAAAGAGAAACGGTCACAGACAGTATCTTACTCAAATTGTAA
>JAYTPS010000165.1:0-7219 GCA_043747155.1 Flavobacterium sp.
TTATGGTGCAATTTACAAATCAATTTTTAATTGAATAATTTTCTTTTAGTTTTACTTAAAAATGCTAAAATTGAATGGTATTTTTTTAAAGTGTAATGATAACAAAAAAACTGAAAATAGCTTGATTTAAAAAATTTAAATTTTGATGAAATGGTTATCGTCATTGGATTTAAATTGTTTTCTTTTAGAAATAATTTTATTTTTTTAAAACGTTTTTTGTCTAGATTTGGCATGATGTTCCACTCAATTGCTCTTTGAAGAAAAATGAGTTTTACACTATTGAAATAGTCTATTACATAATTATTGGCATTTGAAAAATTTTTATTTGAAAAATTTTCTAATTCTTTAATTGCAATTAAACATCCATTGAATGCATTGTTGTTTCCAACAAATTGTCTTGACGAAGTTTCTCTTTGCAAATATTTGTAATATGGAATAGAGCAATAACTACATTTTAGCGCAATCGACTGAACCATAGCATTAAAAACTGAATCTTGACCACGAGTTATGCCTTTAAAAAAGCGAATTTTACCTATGGTTTCTTTTTTGTAAAGTGTTGCTGGAAAGGTTCTTCTTGGATGAATAATTCCGTTAGAAATTATTCCTTCTTCACCACATTTTTCATATAAATATAAGTAATTATTGTCTTCATCATACAATTCTAAACTCAAATAAAGAATGTCTAAATCATTTGTAGTAGCAACTTCTAAAATTTTATGAATTGAATTTTCATGAACAGCATCGTCAGGATCGATAAATAAAATATATTTTCCTTTGGCAACATCTAATCCTTTATTTCTTGCAACTGAAACACCTTGATTTTCTTGATTTAAAAACAGTATATGAGGATGTTTTATTTGGTATTGTTCAATGACATTTTTACTATTGTCTGGCGAACCGTCATTTATTATAATTATTTCATAATCATTAGGTTGAAGTTGTTGTTCGACAATGCTATCAATGCATTTTGCAATGTATTTTTCAACGTTATAAACCGGAATTATTATGGATAATTTCATGTTGAAATATAATGATTTATTAAAGGTTCTCGATACCTTTCTTTAGACAGGCAGGCAATTTTTGCTATGTTAAAGTTCACAAAAATCACTAGAACTGAAGAGAGAAATTACTGTTTTTACAAACTTATTTTTTCAATAATACTCTGATTGTATTGATTTAAAAATTCTTCTGGAATTTCAAAATCTTTTATATCCCTTGCTTCGCTGACGTACCTTCCTTTTATTGGAACTTTTACTTTGGCATTTTGCAACATCCACATATATTCTACATCAATATGACCAACATCTAAAGCCCAAAAATCTTTTTTGGCTAAATCATAACTTAAAACGGTTGCTGTTGGACCGAGAGCAATTAAAATGAGTTTGTATTTACCATGTTTTTTAGAAACCTCAAGTATTTTATCATAAATAGAAAATGCATTTTCTGATGGGCAAATTACTCTTTTTAAACTTGTGGCATTTTTAAACAAATCGTTTCCTACGCCAAGTCGTGAAAACTCACCTTCAACTATTAAAATGTCTTTTTTGTTCCAGATTTGTTTTAATTTATTTACTACTTCAATAGCAAACTCTTTATTTGAATAAGCCATATAAAATCTTGAAATAAATGAATTTCCGTAGATTGCTTCTTTGTTTAAATACTTGGAAAATGAATTACTATTATTGTTTAAATAACCTTTCCAAAAATAACGTGATGAGAGTTTTAGATTTTTAGTTGAAACGAATGCTTCTGGTAGTGCAACAATGTGATTGTTTAGATTTGAAGTTAGTACTTCATTTAATTTATTTGACAAATCATTGTTCTCGTTTTGAAAAACAATTTTGCCATTTCCAATCATCATTCTTAATTCACCATCACCAAATCGGCTGATGCTTTTTTTGTTGATTATTATGTCATCAATGGTTTGAAATATGCTTTTAATTTTAAGTTTAGGAAAATTTCTTCTTAAAGAAAATGTTCTTAAACACCAATAATGAAAAAGTAATAAATCTTTCATACTACATTGAATTATTGGTTGTAACCAAAAGGAGCAATATCAAAATTGTAATTATTGGTAAGATAAGTATATCGTTTATAATCAATTGACTTTGCATTTAAAGTTTTTTGCCAATCTTGAGCAATTTTCATTTCACTTTCTCTTGCAGAATCATCAAGAAAAACTGCATAATTACTATTTAATTTATTTTTTAAAAACGGAACAGCAGAATATCTAGCAAATGGTGTTGTGCCACCAAAAGGACCATCTACTAAAACTAATTCGATAGTTTCAACATTACTTAATGCTTTTGATAAAACTTCGGTATCATACCATTTTTCTTGATTTGCTTTTGCAAATTCTTTTGGAACATTAGCAATTGGAGCTACAATAATTTTTACATAATCGCTCAATTCCATTCTTTTAAGAATTCCGTTCAACTCTTCTGCCCAATTTGCATCATTTTCCACACTAAAAAATTCAGTATTAATGCTGTTTATTTTTAATAATTGGGCAATACAAATTGTTGAAAATCCTGATCCAAATTCAATTATATTTCGTCTTTTATTGATGACAATTTCATTGCATACATGAAGGACTTCATTGGGACTTATTGACCAACTGGTTAGTGGGATAAAAATTTTATTATCAAACATTTTTAGCAATTGTGTTAATGCCAAATGGTCAAGTGATGATGCTTGACTTAATGTGCCTTTGGTATCAATAGCGGCTAATGATTGCGTTATGAAATTTAATTTATTTTTTATTTTATTAATCATGATTGCTTTGGGTTGTTAAAATTAAAAATTAATTTTTAGTCCTTTATTTTTTTTAAAATCGATTTAAATTGATTGAATGTATAAGCAAAACCAAAATGTTTTTGTGATAAAAATAATAAATAACAAATATCTGATAATTTTACTTTATTTGACCTATAAATTAAATTTTCATATAATGCTATAAAAGTTTTTATTTGCTCTTTATTCATTATTGATTTATAATCCTTCAAAATATCTTTAGTACATTTTAGTCTGCCTTGAATTTTTTCTTGAATATTATCTTTTTTACCAGAAATATTTAAATCTGATATTCTAACATAAACAATTGAATCTATTGAATAAATTGGCATTAAATTTGAAAAATCTATAATTGCTCTATCATCACTTCCCCAAGCCATTGTATAGTCTTTGAAACCATATTTTTTATAGGAATTGATATTAAAAATGTGTTCAGATAATGAACTTCTGCTTTCTCCATTTAATTTTCTACAATAGGAATCTATAGCTTGCTCGTATTGATTGTGATTATAAATTATTGAAATTGATTCGTTACATGCATCAACTAAAATTGATGAAAACCTAATAACATTACTTTTATTTATATAACTTTTTGCATTTAAATAAAATTTTTCTACAACATCATTGCCAAGATAATCGTCATCACCCAAAATCATAAACCATTGCTCGGCATCTATTAATTCAAGGCATCTTTCCCATTGTTTTACTAATGATTTTCCTCCTAAATTAGAATCAAATCTTTTATATTTTATTAAAAACTGAGATTTATATTTTTCTAATAATATTGAACAATCTTCTGGGCTTGCATCATCACCAATATATACATTAAATTCTTTATTTGTTTGATTTGAAAGTGACTTCAAAGTAGCATCAAAAAAACTAAGTTTAAAATATGGAATTACAATTGCTAATTTATTAGAATTCATATTTAGTATTTTATTTTAGTTCGAATAAAATTCATTGCATGGTTTTTATAACAATTGCAGGTATCCCAGCAGCAACAGAATTTGGAGGAATACTTTTTGTAACAACAGCATTTGTAGCAATTATACAGTTTTCTCCAATGGTTACATTTGGCATTATTGCAACACCTTCCCCAATCCAAACATTGTTTTTAATTATAACTGGTCCAGAAGTTATTAATGGTCTATATCTTGGTGGCAATTTTATCATTTCAAGTGAAGTATCACCATGATAATGATCGGTAATAAAAATTCGGCTAGCAAAAAGGCAATCGTCACCAATTTCAATTTTATTTATGCAACCAATGTGAACATCGGTATGAAAAATTACATTATTTCCAATTTTTACAATTGGAGTAAAAATTTGGTCACCATAGGAATCAGTAACTTCTAATCTAAATCTGCTTGAAGCACCAAAGTTTTCACCAATTTCTATGTATTGAGGATTTAAAATTCGATAATGTGTACCTAATCTAAAAGCAAAACCTACTTTTTTAAATTTTTTCTTAAGTACTTCAATTTCTATATCTTGTTTGTAAGCCAAGGTTAGATTTAGCATTTTGAGAAAAATTTTTATCAATAAGTTTTTTAATTTATTCATTGATATTAAGTTTTAGAAATTCTCCAATCTAGTTTAGGTCTAACTAATCCTGGCCAACTTCCTGTTGTATCTTTTTTAACTGCATTTTCAATATCTAAAGAGTCTAAAACTGAAAAAAGTAATGCGTCTTCTAGTTTTACATGAATCATGTTTGGATTGTAATTACCAACTGCAATTAAAACTGAATAATCTCCATCGGCAAGAAAGTTACTTGGTATTTTACAAGTTGCTTTTACAAGTCCTGTTCCATCATGAATTTCGTTCCAATTGGTTGCATTAAATTCGTTTGATGCAAAAAGCGTTTGTTCACTTTCATTAATTAAATGAATAATTGCTGTTGATTTAAATCTAGTGTTAAAATCCCAATATTCTATATCAATATAAATGTCTTCTGTAGTATAAAATTCATGTTTAGGAAGGTTGTCCATTCCACTAATTGAAACTTTTTTTAGTTTAACAAATTCGTTTCCTGGAGCGTTTTCTGGAGTATTCCATTCTTGAAGAATTTTTACATTATTTTTATTTTGAATGTAATTTTTTATGGCACTTTCGGTTTCTCCATAATATACTAATTTACCTTTTTCCATTACCAGACATTTATCTGTTAATTTTCTAACGGCATCCATATTATGACTAACAAACAAAACGGTTCTTCCTTCGCCTTTACTAACATCGCCCATCTTGCCTAAACATTTCTTTTGAAATTCGGCATCACCAACTGCAAGTACTTCGTCAACAATTAATATTTCTGATTCTAAATGTGCTGCTACAGCAAAGGCAAGACGAACATACATTCCAGAAGAATATCTTTTTACTGGTGTATCAATATATCTTTCAACACCAGAAAATTCAACAATTTCGTCAAACTTTCTTGTAATTTCTGCGCGTCTCATTCCAAGAATTGCTCCGTTTAGATAAATATTTTCGCGACCTGTCATTTCTGGATTAAAACCAGTTCCAACCTCTAGTAAAGACGCTATTCTTCCATTAACTTTAAAGTTTCCTGTTGTTGGTTTGGTTACTTTACTTAATAGTTTTAATAAGGTGCTTTTTCCTGCTCCATTTTTTCCAATAATACCAACTGCTTCACCTTGTTGAATTTCAAAATTTATATCTTTTAACGACCAAACATATTCACTTGTTCCTTTTGCGGTTCTATCATTGGAATCTCCAATTTTTAAATATGGATCTTCTTTACCTCTAATTTTACTCCAAAATCTATTTAAATCATGCGACAATGTACCTGTTCCAACTTCGCCAAGACGGTATTGTTTAGATATATTTTCTGCTTTTATGGCTAAATTTTTCATACTTATATTAAACAGTGTCCATGAAACTTTTTTCTACTTTATTAAAAATGACTACTCCAAAAACGAGCAAGATTGTAATAAAGATTGTACTAAAAACTAAGCTGTATGGATCAAAATGTCCTGAACCTAAATAACCATATCTGAAACATTCAAATATTCCTGTTAAGGGATTTGCATTTACAATCCATCGGTATTTTTCTGGCATTGCAGATATTGGATAAACTACTGGTGTAGCATACATATACAGCTGAATTCCAAAGGTTAACAAAAATGATAAATCTTTATATTTTGTAGTCATTGATGAAAAAATCATTCCTAATCCAAGAGCAAATGCAGCCATTAAAAGTATTAATAATGGTGTTGCAAGAACCCAAATATTTGGCTGAATTGTTTTTTCAATAAAAGTATAGTAAAGCACCACAATAATAAACAGTCCGAATTGAATAATAAATTTTAATAATCCTGAAAAAACTATTGAAAGTGGCATTATCAATCTAGGGAAATATACTTTTCCAAAAATAGATGCATTGGTTTGAAAAACAGATGATGTTTTGGTTAAAGAGTCTGAAAAATAATTCCAGATAGTAATTCCAGACAGATAAAATGCTAATTGAGGTAAACCGTCTGTTGACAATTTAGCGACTTGACCAAAAAGTACTAGATAAATTAATGCTGTTAATATTGGTTGAACAAAAAACCAAATTGGCCCTAAAATTGTTTGTTTATAAAAAGTAATAAAATCACGTTTAAGCAACATTAGAAGTAAATCTCTATAATGCCAAAGCTCTTTGAAATTTATTGATAATAAGGATGTATCAGATTTTATTTCCTCTGTCCAAACTTGTTTTTGTTCACTCATTTTTTAGTTATATTGCTTTTCATAATACTTTTGATACTGACCAGAAGTAACATTTTTTAACCATTCTTCATTAGAAAGATACCAATCGATTGTTTTTTCTAGACCTTGCTCAAATGTAACTGATGGCTTCCAACCTAGTTCGGTATTTATTTTCGAAGCGTCAATTGCATAACGCAAATCGTGTCCTGGTCTGTCTTTTACATAAGAGATTAACTTTTCAGATTGTCCTTTCTCTCTTGCTAATTTTACATCCATTTGATTGCATAATAGTTTAACCAAATCAATGTTTTGCCATTCATTAAATCCACCAATATTGTAGGTTTCATGATTTTTGCCTTTATGAAAAACCAAATCTATTGCTACAGCATGATCTTCTACAAATAACCAATCTCTTGTATATTTTCCGTCACCATATACAGGTAATGACTTGTTATTGATAATGTTATTTATAAACAAAGGTATCAATTTTTCTGGAAAATGATTTGGTCCATAATTATTAGAGCAGTTTGTAATTACATAAGGTAAACCATAAGTTTCACCATAGGCACGAACAAAATGGTCTGAACTTGCTTTTGATGCTGAATAAGGAGAATTAGGATTGTAAGGTGTTGTTTCTGTAAATAAACCTGTTGCGCCCAAGCTTCCATAAACTTCATCGGTAGAAATGTGATAAAAACGTTTTTCTTGAAAATTG
>JAYTPS010000166.1:0-2893 GCA_043747155.1 Flavobacterium sp.
TATATTTTTTAACAAAATTTCTTCTATGAAAAATTTGAATTTATTATTTTTGGTATTGTTTCCCCAAGTTTTGTTAGCTCAAGAAAAATCTGAAGTAAAGGTTACCTTTTCAGGTTTTCTAGAAACCTATTATTCTTACGATTTTAATAAAAACCTAGAAGAAAAAAAATTACCATTTATGTATAATTATAATCGTAATAATGAGTTTAATTTAAATATTGGTTTGGTAAAAGCTAAATTTGAATATGAAAACTCTTATGCCGTATTTTCTATACAATCAGGAACTTTTGTAGATGATAATTATGCAAATGAGAAAATAAAATATATTAACTAAGCTTATATTGGATTAATTTTAAATGCAAAGAAAAGTCATAACTTAGAAGTTGGAATACTACCCAGTTACATAGGATTTGAAACTACAAATTCATCATCTAATTTAACAGTTACACGTTCAATTTTAGCTGAAAATTCGCCTTATTTTATGACAGGAATAAAATACAACTTCAAACCATCAGAAAAGTGGAATTTTGCTATACTATTAACCAATGGTTGGCAACGAATCAACAAACCACAAAAGGATGTCTCGCCTTCATTAGGTTCGCAAATTGTTTATAAATCTAATCCAAATGCAACTTTAAATTGGAGTATATTTATTGGAAAAGAATTCAACGGAATTGATTATAGGATGCGCTATTTTAGTAATTTGTATTTTGATAAAAAGTGGAATGAAAAATGGAGAACTATTACAGGTTTTGACTATGGTTTGCAAAATTTAAGTTCAACTTACAAAAAATCTGCTACATGGTTAAGTCCTGTTTTTATTGCACAATATTCTATTAATCCAAAATGGAAAACTGCTATTAGAACCGAATATTATCAGGATGAAAATAATGTTATAATCGATGCTAATGATGAATTTAAAACTTTTGGAGTATCATTAAACTTTGATTATTTGCCAAATTCAAAAATAAAATTTAGAACCGAAGCAAGATATTTTAATAACAACAAAAACATATTTTTAAAAGAATTAGAATTTGTGAATTCTGATTTCTTTTTAACTACTTGTTTGAGTTTTGAGTTTTGAGTTTTGAATCTCAACTAGAAATTTTACTATATTTTATGAGAATTTTATAATATTAAAAAATGAAAATACTATATATTTACTAAAAATAATTTAAATTTAAACTATTATGGATAATCTAGATTTAGGTTCAAAAAAAATGAATAATAAGCAAAATAACAATGATGATTTATTGGAAAATGGTAATCAAAATGATTCTACTTCTTTAATGAAATCTGAAATGGAAACTGATAAAAATGGAGTTACAAGAGTAGTAGAAAGATTTCGAAATATTAATCATGATATTAAAAACCATCAAAGTAATGTTAATAAAAAATTGGGTAGTAAACCAAGTACAGCATCGGAAGAAATTGGAAAAAAAATGGTAGAAAATATAGATAAAAATTCTGACATTACACCAAATAGATATCCAAATTCTAGTCCAGAAAATAAAGAAAATAGAGGAAATTTGTAATTAACAATCTGCCATATTAACAGCTATTGCCAATCCACCTTCGCTTGTTTCTTTATACTTAGAATTCATATCTTTTGCAGTTTGCCACATGGTATCAATAACTTTATCTAAAGGAACTTTTGCATTTTTTGCATCGGTTTCCATGGCTAATTCGGCTGCATTTATAGCTTTAATTGCGCCCATTGTATTTCTTTCTATACATGGAATTTGAACCAAACCACCAATAGGATCGCAAGTTAAACCCAAATGATGTTCCATTGCAATTTCTGCTGCCATTAAAACTTGATCTGGCGTTCCACCCATTACTTCAACTAAAGCTGCTGCTGCCATTGCACTAGAAACTCCAATTTCTGCTTGACATCCGCCCATTGCTGCCGAAATTGTAGAACCTTTTTTGAAAATACTTCCAATTTCACCAGCAACCATCAAGAATTGTTTTATTTCTTTTTCACCAGCTTTGTGATTTTCTATTACTAAATAATACATTAAAACTGCAGGAATTACCCCAGCGCTTCCATTAGTTGGTGCAGTTACAACTCTTCCTAAAGCTGCATTGACCTCGTTTACTGCAAGTGCAAAACACGAAACCCATTTTAATATCTGACGAAATTTAACTTCTGTTTTTCTTATTTCTTCAAGCCATTCTTGTGGATTTGAATAATTGGCCAAACCAATCAAACCTTGATGCATATCAAACGCTCTTCGTCGTACATTTAATCCGCCTGGAAGTATGCCTTCGCTATGGCAACCAATGTACATACACTCAAGCATTGTGTTCCAAATTCTAATTAATTCATTATTAATTTCAGTTTCAGAACGCATTGATTTTTCATTTTCAAAAACAATTTCTGAAATTGATTTATTTTCTGAAATTGTATAATTTAAAAGTTCTTCTGCATTTTGAATAGGAAACGGAAATGTGCGTTTTATTTCTAATTTTTTCTTTGCATTAATTCGTTCTTCTTTTACAACAAATCCTCCACCAATAGAGTAGAAGGTTGATGAATATTCATTATCGTCAGATAAAAAAGCAGTAAAAGTTAATCCATTGGCATGAAAAGGAAGAAAATTTTTATTGAAAACAATGTCTTGCAAAAAATAAAACGGAATTATAAATTTATTATCAAGATTGATTTCATTTTTATCTTCAATTATCTTAATTATTCCTGCAATATCTTGAATAGGAATATATTCTGGATCTTGACCAGAAAGTCCAAGCATTACTGCCAAATCTGTAGCGTGACCTTTTCCAGTTAATGATAGTGAACCGAATAAATCTACTTTTATTCTTGTAACTTTATGTAAAATGTTTTCAGATTTTAATTCTGATAAAAAACGTTCTGCTGCACGCCAAGGTC
>JAYTPS010000167.1:0-2956 GCA_043747155.1 Flavobacterium sp.
TTTTTGTTTGATACTATGAATGATTCCCAACTTATAAAATCTTTACGCGAAGAACTTAACTTGCACAATCACAATTATTATGTGATGGATAATGCAACAATTTCTGATTTTGAATTTGATCAAAAATTAAAACAACTTCAAGCTTTAGAAGAAAAAAACCCCAATTTATTTGATGAAAATTCTCCTTCGCAACGCGTTGGAGGCACAATTACTAAAAACTTTAAAACTGTTCCACATCAATATCGAATGTATTCGTTAGATAATTCATATTCTAAAGAAGATTTAACTGATTGGGAAAACAGAATTCAGAAAGTTTTAGGAAATGTTGATTTAACCTATACTTGTGAATTAAAATATGATGGTGCTTCAATTTCTATAACCTACGAAAACGGAAAATTACTTCGTGCAGTTACTCGTGGTGATGGTTTTCAAGGTGATGATGTAACCAATAATATTAAAACTATAAAATCAATTCCGCTTGTATTGAAAGGAAATTTTCCACCATTATTCGATATTCGTGGCGAAATAATTTTACCCTTTGAAGGTTTTGAAAAAATGAATCAAGAGCTTATAGAAATTGGCGAAACACCTTATTCAAATCCAAGAAACACAGCTTCTGGAAGTTTAAAATTGCAAGATAGTACTACCGTTTCTAAACGACCTTTAGAATGTTTATTGTATTTTATAACAGGAAATGATTTACCATTTTCTACACAAACAGATAGTTTAGAAACAGCAAGAAATTGGGGATTTAAAGTTCCGAAAGTATCTAAACTTGCTAATAATCTTGATGAAGTTTTTGAATTTATAAATTATTGGGACATTCACAGACACAATTTACCTTATGAAACGGATGGTGTTGTAATAAAAGTAAATAGTTTTTCTTTTCAAGAAGAATTGGGTTATACTTCTAAATCGCCACGTTGGGCAATAGCTTACAAGTTTAAAAGTGAGCAAGTTACTACACTTTTAAATTCTATTTCATATCAAGTTGGACGTACTGGTGCAATAACACCAGTTGCCAATTTACAACCAGTGCAATTGGCAGGAACAATTGTAAAACGAGCTTCGTTGCACAATGCAGATCAAATTGAAAAATTGGATATTAGAATTGGAGATGAAGTTTTTCTTGAGAAAGGTGGCGAAATAATACCGAAAATTATTGGAGTTGCAAAAAGAGGAAATCAAGTTGAGCCCACAAAATATATTACTAATTGTCCAGAATGTAACACAGAATTAGTTAGAAACGCTAGCGAAGCTAATCATTATTGTCCAAATTTTTATGGTTGTCCACCACAAATTATAGGTCGAATTCAGCATTATATTTCAAGAAAAGCAATGGATATTGAAGGACTTGGTGGAGAAACAGTTACTTTGCTTTTTAATAATGGTTTGGTAAAAAATTATGCTGATTTGTATGATTTAAAAATAGAGGATATTTTGCCACTAGAAAGAATGGCGCAAAAAAGCGCAGAAAATTTAGTAATAGGTGTAGCAAATTCTAAGAATATTCCATTTGAAAGTGTACTATTTGCAATCGGAATACGATTTGTAGGAGAAACTGTTGCTAAAAAATTGGCAAAACATTATAAGAGCATTGATGCTTTAAGTAATGCAACCTTATTGGAATTAATTACAGTTGATGAAATTGGAGAACGAATTGCTCAAAGTGTTATTGAGTTTTTTGAAAATCAAGAAAATCAGAAAATTATTGAACGATTGAAAAAATTTGGAGTTCAATTTGAAATTATTGAAAAATTTAATCCAAATGCCTCCGAAAAATTATCTGGAAAAACATTTGTAGTTTCAGGAGTTTTTGAGCAATTTTCTAGAGATGATTTAAAAAAATCAATTGAAGATAATGGAGGTAAAGTAGGAAGTTCAATTTCAGCTAAAACTAATTTTGTTATTGCAGGAGAAAATATGGGACCAGCCAAACTTGACAAAGCCAATCAACTTGGTGTGAAAATTATTTTTGAAAATGAATTTATAAAAATGATAAATGAGAATTAGTAAAACGTCACTTATAGTTTATTTTTTTTGTTGTATTCTTGCTACAATTTCTTCAATTTTTGATTACAACGCCTTGTTATTAGTATCATTTCCACTCATTATTCCTTCTTTATCATTTTATTACTTTATAAATACTAAAAAAATAAATTATTTATTGTGCTTATATTTGTTTTTTAATTTTGTTGGTGATTCTGTTGGATTAATGAATTTTAAAGATGAAATTTATTATATTTTAATTCCGTTTTTCTTAGGAAATATCATATTAATTATAATTTTAATGCAACATTTTGAAAAGTTTAAATTTAAAGTTATAAATGTAATATCGATAATTATTGTTGTTGGAATATTAATTTTTTTATGGAATTCAATAATGGATATTTTTTATTTTTATGAAGATGGACTAAGACTAAGAATTTTTATATTTGCAATACCAATGTTTTTAGTAACATTTTTAGCTTCTTATAATTTGATCTGGAGAATAAATTATGCAAATTTATTTTTGTTCATGGCAATTTCTTGTCTTTTAATCTCAGATATGTTTTATGTAATTTATAATTTTCAAATACAAGTTTATATATTAAATGTTTTGCATTTTATTGCCCAAATTTTATCTTACTTTTTTATTGTAAAATACATTCTTCTAAGAGAAGATTTAAAGAAAATAATTTATGAAAAATGATTTAATTGTAAATAAAAATAATAATGAAAAATACAGTAAGTTTTTGACAATATTTTTCTTTATGATTGCTTTTATCGAAGTTTTTTCAGAGTTTATAGAGTTAGAATTAGTTCAAGTAATTACTAAACCACTTTTGCTTCCTTTATTATTTTTTATTTATATTGTTGAAACAAAAAAAGCATCTATTATTTATGTTATTGCACTGTTTTTAAATTGGTTGGCTAATATTTTTTTTATCTCTAAAAATATTGATTATATATTTAT
>JAYTPS010000168.1:0-5168 GCA_043747155.1 Flavobacterium sp.
TTCAAATAATCAGTTTGAGAAAATTATTAATTCTAAAAAGATTAAAACATTTTGGAATTATATAGATAGTGGCACTGCTACAGAAGGTGTTTTAAATCAACTTAACAGAAATGATTTTTGTTTGCAATCATTTTTCAACGGAATAAAAAGTAAACCTTTTAAACAAAAAATGGCATTACTAATTAAAAATTGTATTGTTCATTTTTATCAAGATGAAAAACTTATTAAAGCTTACTCAAAACTTGCTTCAAATTATAAAAAAGTAAGTAAAACTAAATCGATAGGTGATTTTTATAAATTTATAAAAAATGTAAGCAATGTTTTTTTTCCTTTACTAAAGTTATTTCTTTTATGGAACTCAAACAAGAAAAAAGTATATCCTTTAGCAACATATACTCCAATTTTTTTTGATCATACTATCAATGAAACTACATACACTATTTTTCAAACTATCGAATTGTTAGATTTTAAAAGTGCTTTAAACGAAAAATCAATTGCAAAATTTATAAATGAAAAAGGATTGTTCATAGGTCATACTTATTTTGCAGTTCCATTAGAGTATCATTCGGGTAGAATATTTAATTCCAATAATATAGTTGATGATTTAGTTGGAAAAAACTTTAAAAATATAGGTGCAAAAATTAAAAATGACGAAATATGGAATCCAACCTTAACAGAATTAGTATTGCAATGGAAAGATTATAAAAATTGTACTTTTGCGATTAATCAAAATGGTGAAATAATTATAGAAAATAATTCTAATTCTATTCCATCTAGAACAATAAGTTGCTAAAGATGAACTATTTTTTTACAAAAAATGAAGATTGGTTAATTAAATGGGATGATTTTTTATTCAAATCCAATCGTGGTTTGTATAATCAATTTTCAGATTGGATTAAATCTTATGAAGTATATGGTTTTGATTATACATTTTTGTTAGTTACACAAAACGATAAAATTATTGGCGGCTGCGGTATTGTAATAGCAAAGTTTAGTTTATTTAGGTTTTTTATAGTGCCATCTGGCCCAGTTATAGAAATTGGGTTTGAAACTATTTTAGATAATTGCATTGTAGAACTTCTAAATAAAGCTAAAAATTCTAAGTGTTGTTATTTTCAAATTAGCTTGCCCTATTCTAAAGAAAATTCTAATTTTTATAACTATAATTTAAATTCAGTTTCTTTGCAAAGCAATTATTTTTCAGGAAATGAAGGTGTTGCTTTTAAATATGTAATTCCATTACAAGGATTTAGAATAGTTGATTTGACTAAAGAAAATCCTTATGAGTATGCTTTGTCAAAGTATAGTTCAAACAATAAAAGAAATTTAAATAAAACTAAGAGTGCAAATTTAGAATTTAAGTTTGTAACCGAAAATAATGATATAAAGGAAGGATATAATTGCTTTGTTATGAATTCTTTAGAGAAAGGATATCCATTAAGATCCTACCAATCGATGGAAAAAACTTTAAGAAAATATATCGATAAAGGTTTTGCTAAAATGGCTTGCTGCTATAAAGACAATAAAATAATTGGTGCAATATATGTAATGAATTGCGGTCAAAGATTAACTTACATTAACGGAGGAGTTTTAAAAGAGTATCAGCAACTAAATATATCTAATTTTATGCATGATAAAATGATTCAATTTTCTATTGACTACGGATATAAAAGCTACGATTTATCAGTTGGTGGAAGTAAAGGAGTAGTAAAATTTAAAGAAAGTTTTGGAAGTGAATTGTTTTTATATGTTTCAACTAGACATTGGATTATCAAACCTTTTCAATTTAAATTATTTCAATTTGTGGAGCGTTATCTAAAACCTCATAAAAGTAAAATTGCCAACTTATTGCTATTATTAAAAAAAGTTAAAAAATAAAAAGAGATTTTAAACTAATTAACTTTAACTTTGGAGTCAATTTTCAATTCAAAAATAGTATTAAAATATAGAAAATTAAATCCATGAAAACTCAACAGGAAATAATTGAAACCAATGTTAGGCAAAAAGAGTTTTATAATACCAAAAAGAAGAACTTTGCTACTAAAGTTTGGTCTTCATTGAGAGAGAAAACATTAAAAAAAATTAGAAAAAATATAGGTGTTTTAGATCAATCGTATGACTTGCATAAAAAGTGGTTTGGAGATTTGTCTAATAAAAAAGTTTTAGATTTAGGATGTTTTGCAGGTAATAATTTGTCATTAATGTTGGCACAAAATGCAAAACAATATATTGGAGTTGACTTGAGTGATGTTGCAATTGAAAAATTGAATCAAAAATTAACACACATTCCAACAGCCAAAGCCGTAGCAGTTGATTTTCTTTCTGATGACTTTAAAGACAAAGATTTCGATTTAATATATGCTTATGGTGTACTTCATCATTTTCAAAATATAAAAATTTTAACCGATAAATTAACTGATAAATTAGCTGCTAATGGAGAAATTATTAGTTATGATCCTTTAGAAACCAGTTTACCTATAAAAATAATTAGAGTATTATATCGTCCATTTCAATCAGATGCCGATTGGGAATGGCCTTTTAATAAAAAAACTTTAAAACATTTTCAAAATTCATTTAATGTTGTTGAAAGACGAGGTTTATTGGGTAAATCTAAATGGTTTTTTCTACTAGGATTAATTCCAATGTCTGAAGAAAAAAGAATTGCAATTGGAAAAAAATGGCATAACTTTGATTGGGAAAATTCCGCAACATCAAATTCAACATTATATTCTTGTATGCATGTAACTATGCTTATGCGAAAAAAATAAAAATAAACAAAAAAATAATGAAGATTGAAAATAAGGATTTTTGGGAAAGAGAAGATATAATTGCAACTCAAAGGTTGAAGAAAATATCTGATTTTGAACATTTCATGTTAGAAAAATCAAAAGAGCGTTATGCAAATATTGGAACTATTCAAAATATAAAAATATTTGGATGTGGTTCTGGCAGAGAAGTAGAATCTATTGCTGAATTTTATAATCCTTCGCGAATTGTGGCTTCTGATATTTCAGAAAACATGATTGCTAAATGTAAAGAAAATTTAAAACTTTGGAATATTGACTCAATTACTGAAACCTTAGTTGGAAATGCTAAGGAGTATAATAAAGTTACTAATGAATTTGAATTAGTTACCATTCTTAATAGTATGCTAACTTATGTTCCTTTAAAAAAAGATAGACTTGCCATATTTAAAAACGCAAATAAAATTCTTAAACAAAACGCTACACTAATTGGTACTGTTCACAACCAAATTGGAGCACCAGCAAAAACTTTTTATTTTAAAGTTAGAAACTTTTTTTCGTTTATATTAGGAGAAAAAACTGGTAATCGCACTACAGGATTTAATGGCTTTAGTGTGCCTGGTTATTATTATAACAAAAAAGAATTGCTAAAAGACATAACTAAATCTGGATTTAAAAATATAGAGATATATTCACTAGAAGAATTCTATAAATTAAAAGGAAGCAATTACAACAGGAAAAAAGGATATAATAACTTGATTTTTATTGCTACTAAAACTTAATTTTTGTGGTAAGTTTTTCAAATTTTAGTTTGATAATATGCACCTACATGCGTGCAAAACCATTATTGAATCTACTTAATTCTATAAAAACACAAACATTTTATCCAAATGAAATTCTTATAATTGATGGTTCAACCAATAATGAAACCAAAATTATTTTAGGATCCAATCTCTTTAATAATTTATTTTATTTTAAAGTTGATAATGAAAATAGAGGTTTGACAAAGCAACGAAACTTTGGAATTACTAAAGTAGCTGCAAACTCAGAAATAGTATGTTTTCTAGATGATGATACCAGTTTAGAGAATAATTATTTTGAAGAACTGATAAAAACATATCAAATATATCCAAATGCTCTAGGAGTTGGAGGTTATATAACTAATGAATCTGTTTGGCAAGAAGCACCATTAAATTATAAGCCATCAAATAACGAATATTATTATGATGGATGGAAAAAAAAAGATGGAAGTCGTTTTATTTTTAGGAAAAAATTGGGTTTAGATTCTAATTTACCACCATGCTTTATGCCAGAATTTGCTCATGGACGAAGTGTAAGTTTTTTGCCTCCTTCTAAAAAAATATATGAAGTGCAACAATTTATGGGTGGAGTTTCATCGTTTAAAAAAGAAATTCTAGAAGAGCATAAATTTTCAACCTATTTTCAAGGATACGGTTTGTATGAAGATGCAGATTTTACTTTAAGATTGTCTAACATTGGTAAATTATATGTAAATACCAATGCAAAGTTGGCTCATTTTCATGATGGTTCAGGACGACCAAATAAGTATAATTATGGTAAAATGGTTATTAGAAATGGTTGGTATGTTTGGCGAGTAAAATATCCAAATCCTAGTATTTCTGCACGTTTAAAATGGAATGCTATTGCTTTTTTACTTACAATTATAAGATTTGCAAACACGTTTACAACTAGCCATAAAAAAGAAGCTTTTACAGAAGCATTAGGTAGAACAATTGGTTGGATAAGTTTGTTATTCAATAAACCTACAATTCAAAAGCAATGACATTTTGTTTAATAACACATGTAATTCATAAACACGAAAACGGCAAATATTTTGGGTATGCTCCGTATATTAATGAAATGAATATTTGGTTGAAATATACTGATAAAGTGATCATTGTAGCTCCAAAAAGTGATTTTCCAATAACTGCTATTCACAGTTTTTACAATCATAATAATATTAAATTTATCGAGGTTCCACAGTTTTCTTTCATTAATTTTTATAATAGTTTAAAAGCTATTTTTTATTTTCCGTTTATTTTTTTTCAAATAACAAAGGCAATGTTTATAAGTAATCATATTCATTTGCGTTGTCCAGGAAATATGGGTTTATTGGCAAGTTTTGTTCAAATATTTTTTTCTAGCAAATTTAAAACCGCAAAATATGCAGGAAATTGGGATGCAAAGTCAAATCAACCGCTGAGTTATAAAATTCAAAAATGGATTTTAAGTAATACAATTTTGTCAAAAAACATTCAAGTATTAGTTTATGGCGAATGGAAAAATCAATCAAAAAACATTAAATCATTTTTTACAGCAACTTATTATGATAATGAAATTGTTGAGGTAATTCCTAGAGAACTTAATAAAATAATCGAATTTATTTTTGTAGGAACATTATCC
>JAYTPS010000169.1:0-11500 GCA_043747155.1 Flavobacterium sp.
AATGTGACTTGGAATTTCAATTTTACCTTCATTAAAATGAATTGCTTCCATCCCAAAACTTAATGCTCCATGAACATCAGCATCAATACAATCGCCAATTATAACGCTAGATTCTTTGGTTGCATTTGCCAAAGATAATGCAAATTCAAAAATTTTTGCGTTTGGTTTTTTTACTCCAGCCATTTCTGAATTAGTAACCGAAGAAAAATATTGAGAAATTCCAGAATTTTTTAATTTCTTATATTGAACTTCGGCAAACCCATTAGTAATAATATGAAGTTTGTACTTAGGTTTTAAATAATCTAAAACTTCATTTGCACCATTAAAAAGTTTGTTGTTGTCTGGTAAAAATGTAATATAGTCAATTGACATTTGATTAATTTCTTCATCAGTAATACTGTAATTCATTGCGTCAAATGAGTTTTTTAATCTTTTATAACGCAGTTCATCATGAGAAATTTTATCAACTTGATATAACCTCCAGCATGCTTGATTTATTGGCGCATAAATTTTAATAAAATGTTTTGTATCAATTGTTGGATGTTGTTCTTTAAAAATTTTATCAAACGCCAATTCCGAATTTTTATCAAAATCCCAAAGTGTATGATCTAAATCAAAAAAAACATCGGTAATTATATTTTTAAACATTTACTTTTTTTTAAACTAAAACGCAAATTTATAGTATTTATTAAAATATACCTTTATCCTTAAAACTAAAAAAATCTGTTTCCGTAATAATTAAATGGTCAAGAACAGGAACGTTTAGTTGAATTCCTGAAAGCTTAAGCTGTTTGGTAACATTTTTATCACATTCACTTGGTTCTAATTTTCCCGAAGGATGATTGTGAATTAATATAATAGCTGTAG
Source organism: Flavobacterium sp. (assembly GCA_043747155.1). Classification (GTDB taxonomy): domain Bacteria; phylum Bacteroidota; class Bacteroidia; order Flavobacteriales; family Flavobacteriaceae; genus Flavobacterium. The sequence goes on from JAYTPS010000169.1 coordinate 868, forward strand.
CATTATGTTCAAAAGCAGTTTTAAAAACCATTCTAACATCAACAATTGTTCCAGTAATTCCGCCTTTACTTAATTGAGCTTTGTGTATAACTTTATTAGAGTTATTAAGGTACAAAACCCAAAATTCTTCATGATAAAGTTCTCCAACAATAGGTTGCATTATTTCAAAAACTGCCTTGCTCGATGTTATTTTTATTAGTTCAACAGAATCTTCAACTCTTCTTCTTCTACCTAATTCTAATGCTGCTGCAATAGCTAATGCTTTGGCTTCACCAATTCCTTTAAATTGAGTGAGTTGTAAAATTGATAATTTTCCGAGTTGATTTAAATTATTATTTACTGAAGCTAGAATTCTTTGGCACAATTGCACGGCACTCTCATTTCGTGAGCCAGAACCTATTAAAATAGCAAGCAATTCAGAATCTGATAAGGTAGATTTACCTTTTAGTAGAAATTTTTCGCGAGGTCGATCATCCTCTGCCCATTGGTTTATTGGAGTATACATAAATTATTTTGGCGTTTATAACTGCAAAGTAAATTATTTTTTTAATTACTTCAAAATAAAATGGTTATAATTTTCGTTAAATACTGTAACAAACCAATTAATTGAAAATATGAAACTATACATTATTCCAGTAATCCTATTAATATTGTTTTTAAACTGCAAGAAAGTTGAAAATTTATCTTTTAATGAAAATAAAAATTCAGACATTTTTATTGAAAATCCTATTTCATTTCAAGAAAAATTATCCAATGCTGCTCTATCTATAATTGACAATGAAGTAGTTTATACACCAAGTTATGTTAGTATAAAATATCCAAATGGTGATGTACCTTTAAAAACTGGAGTATGCACCGATGTTATAATAAGAAGTTACCGAAAATTAAATATTGATTTGCAAAAAGAAGTTCATCAAGACATGAAGGCAAATTTTAAGTTATATCCAAAAATTTGGGGATTAAAAAAACCGGATACCAATATTGACCACAGAAGAGTTCCTAATCTTGAGGTGTTTTTTACTAGAAAAGGCAAAAAACTTGCAGTTTCAGAAAATGCAAACGATTACAAAACTGGCGAAATAGTAACATGGATGATTGGAAAAAAATTACCTCATGTTGGAATTGTAACCAATAAAAAATCTTTAGATGGTAAACGCCTAATGTTAGTTCACAATGTTGGTGAAGGACAAGTTTTAGAAGATTGCCTTTTTAGTTATACTATTGTTGGTCATTACAAATATGGAAATTAATTAAAATAAAATGTATATATTGTAACACATTAACTTAAATAACTACTTATATCAATAATAACTCTTCAAAAACAAATCAAATGAAAAATCTATCCTTATTATTTAAAACACTTTTATTTTCAATAACTTTTTTTAGTGCTCAAGCTCAAAATGTTGACGATGTTGTAAATAAATATATTGAAACTATTGGAGGAAAAGAAAAATTACAAGCAATTTCAGCTGTAAAAATGGAAATGGTTGCTAATTATCAAGGAATGGAAATTCCTGTAGAAGTCACTACTTCAAAAGAAGGAAAAATGTTGGTAAAAATTAATTTGATGGGTAAAGAAATGACTCAAGTTGCATTTGACGGAACATCAGGTTGGGCAACAAATATGATGACAATGAAAGCAGAAAAAATGAATTCTGAAGATATTGAAAACATGAAAAATACAGCTGCAAACGATTTTCCAGATCCATTTTTAAACTATAAAGCCAAAGGTTACAAAGCAGAATATGTTGCTAAAGAAACTAAAGAAGGAACTGAATGTCATAAAATAAAATTGACTAAACTACCTCAAACAATTAATGGAGAAAAAGTTGATGATGTTTCTTTTTATTATTTTGATGTTGAAAACAATGTAATAGTTTTAACTGAAACCGAAATTAAAGAAGGTCAAATGAAAGGACAAATGGCTTCATCAACTGCTGGAAATTATCAAGAAGTTGAAGGTGTTTATTTTCCTTTTACAATAAGTCAATATGGTCAAGAAATGACGGTAAAGAAAATAACATTAAACCCAACCATTGATCCAAAAGAATTAGAATTTAAAGCTGAGTAGTTTTATCATGAAAAATATAAAAATAATAATTTTTCTAGGACTTTTAACTTTTAATGCTTTTGCTCAAGACGAAATTGTACTAAAAGGTAAAGAATTATTTGGTGACATAAAAGCAAGACAAATTGGTCCTGCTATTATGAGTGGTAGAATATCTGATATTGCACAACATCCAACCAACAATCAAATTATTTATATTGGTGCTGGTGGTGGTGGCGTTTGGAAAAGTGGTGATGGTGGAGCAAGTTTTTCGTCAATGTTTGACAAACACAATCAATCAATTGGCTGTATTACACTTGACCCTAAAAATCCTGATAATGTAATTTGGGTTGGTACAGGCGAAACCTGGACACGCAATAGCGTTTCTGCTGGCGATGGAATTTATAAATCAACTGATGGTGGATTAAACTGGACCAATATGGGTTTACCAAAGTCAGACAGGATATCATCAATAATTGTTGACCCAAGAAATTCTGACTCTATTTGGGTTGGCGTTCTTGGAGCACTTTGGGGTGAAAATGAAGAAAGAGGAATTTACAACTCTAAAGATGGAGGAAAAACTTGGGTAAAAGTTTATGGAATTGATTCTAAAACTGGATGTTCTGATTTGGTTATAGACCCAAAAAATCCTGATATTATATATGCCAGTTTTTGGGAATTTAGAAGAACTGCTTGGTCTTTTAGTTCTGGCGGACTTAATTCATGTTTACTTAAAACAATTGATGGTGGAAAAACTTGGAATAAAATTCATACTGGTTATCCAACTGGAAAATTAGGAAGAATAGCAATTGCAGTAGCGCCATCAAATTCAGAAATTTTATATAGTGTTTTAGAATGTGAAAAAGATTCTGAAAAAGGAATGTATAAATCTAACGATGCTGGAAAAACTTGGAAACATTTAAATAGTGATTTTGCTTTAGTGGTAAGACCTTTTTATTTTTCAAGAATTGTTGTTGATCCTAAAAACCCAGATATTGTTTATAAAGGTGGACTAAGTGGTTCTGTTAGTCGTGATGGCGGTGTAACTTTTAAAAATTTAGGCAGTATGCATTCTGACATTCATGATATTGCAATTGATTTAAACGATTCAAAGAGAATTTATTGCGCAACCGATGGAGGATTTTATAGAAGCTGGAATGGTGGTTCTACATTAGAAAAAACTACAAATCTTCCAATATCTCAATTTTATCATATTACATTAGATGATGCTGAACCCTATAATATTTATGGCGGTTTACAAGACAATGGTTCTTGGTTTGGACCAAGTAAAAGTGATGGCGGAATTGAAGCTCGCGATTGGGAAAGTGTTGGTGCTGGTGATGGATTTAGAGTTTTAAAACATCCAACAAAAAAAATTATTTATAGCGAAATGCAAGGCGCAGAAAATATTTGGCGTTATAATTTAGATACCAAAGAGCTAAAAACAATTCAACCTCTTCAAGAAAAAGGTGTTGTTAAACTTCGTTTTAACTGGAATACACCAATAGTTACAGGAATTCATTATCCAGACAGAATTTATGCAGGAAGTCAATTTGTTCACGTTTCTGATGATATGGGTGCAACTTGGAAAATAATTTCTCCTGATTTAACGACAAACAATCCATTAAAATTAAAGCAAGAAAACTCTGGCGGTTTATCTAAAGACAATTCTGGTGCCGAAAATCATTGTACTTTATTTACAATTGCCGAATCGCCAAAAGATAAAAATGTTATTTGGGTTGGTACCGATGATGGAAATGTTCAAGTAACTCAAGATGCTGGAAAAACCTGGAGCAATGTAACATTAAACATAAAAGAATTACCATTAAACACTTGGTGTTACCAAATAGAAACAAGTAATTTTAATGCTGGAAGTGCTTATGCAATTTTTGATGGACATACTAAAAATGATTACCAAGCTTATGTATATAAAACAACCGATTTTGGAAAAACTTGGAAATCAATTATCACAAAAGATATTGATGGATTTTCTAGAACACTTCAAGAAGATTATGTAAACGAAAATTTATTATTTCTTGGTACCGAAAAAGGATTGTTTATAACTATTGATGGAGGTAAAAATTGGTCAAAATTTGAGAACGAAATGCCATCGGCTTCGGTTTTTCATTTAGATATTCATAAAAAAACCAATGATTTAGTAATGGCAACTCATGGTAGAGGAATAATTATTCTAGACGACATTAGCATTTTAAGACAAATTAATCAAGATATTGTAAAAAAAGACGTTCATTTCTTTGAGACAAAAGTATATCCTAAATTAGAAAATTCTAGTTTTGGTGGTACATCATCTGAATTAGAGTTTGTAGGTTCAAATCCAAACAGTGCAGCTCAAATTGTTTATTATTTAAAAAAGCGAAATACTTTTGGCAAAATGGAAATAGAAGTTCAAGATGCCAATGGAAAACGTGTAGTAAAACTACCTGCAGCCAACCAAAAAGGAATTAATATTGTCACTTGGGGTTTCAATGAAAAAGGTCCTAAAACTGCACAAGGAAAAACATTAGATTACAGTGGATTTTCTTCTCCAATGGCACCAGCAGGAAAATACAAAGCCATTTTAACCAAAGGAAAAGAAACTTATACTCATGAGTTTGAAATTTCAAATGATCCAAAAAGTGCTATAACTCAAGCTTCTCGTGATGATCAATATAAAACCTCACATATATTGTTTGACAAAGTTCAAGAACTTGCTTATTTAGTTTATCAAATAGATGAAATGATTAAAATTTCTGATGAATTGAGCTTGAAAGTTCCAGCTTTAAAAAAATCAAATTCTAAAATTTCAAGCGAACTTAATGCCTTAAAATATACAATGGTTGTAACAACTGGAGATAATTATGTAGGTTCAGCAGAAAAACAATTAAGAGAAAAACTTGGTGCCATTTATTCTTCGGTTGCAACACAATATGATGCGCCTTCACCTTCTCAAAAAGCAAATATTGAAAGCGTTATGGAATTATTTACTACTGCAAAATCAAAATTTGAAACTTTAAAGTCAAGTTATTTTGCTAAATTGACTGATGCAGCAACTAAAAACGGAATTCCTTTTAAACTTAAAACTGTTGAAGAATTTCTTGAAAATTAATTTCGAATTATTTTAAAAAACAAAAAGACCAATTTTAAAGTTGGTCTTTTTATTTTTTACTGAATCAACTCTTTAACCTCATCAAAATTCAATCCGCCATAATTGCCAGAACTCATTAATAGCAAAGCCGAATTGTCAAAATTTTGACTAAACAAATAGTCTTTAAAATCAATAGGATTGGTATATATAATTAAATCATCTCGTTTAAAAGATTCTAAAATTTGATTGTAAGAAACTTCTTCAAGTTGTTTTATTTTTACAGCATCTGGCGAATAAAAAACTACAGCAACTTCAGCGGCATCGAGTGCACTTTCATATTCTTTTAAAAATTCTGAATTTAAACTACTGTAGGTATGCAACTCTAAACAAGCAATTAATTTTCTATTTGGATATTGATTTTTTACCGCTTTGGTAGTTGCCGAAACTTTACTTGGCGAATGAGCAAAATCTTTATAAGCCACTTTTCCTTTTCCTTCGGCAATTTTTTCAAGGCGTTTACTTGCGCCTTTAAAACTTGAAATGGCTTCATAAAAATCGGCTTCATCAACTCCCATATTTTGACAAATCCATTTTGCTCCAGCAAGATTATTTAAATTGTGAGCTCCAAAAACTTCAATTGGCATTGCTCCTTCTGGTGTATCCAACAAAGTTATTCCATCTTCAACTGAATAACTTGGCGTTGTATATGGTATTTTTCGAATAGTATTTGTGGTTTGCTCGGCTACTTTTTTTACCGTTTCATCTTCTTCGTTATAAACAAGAATTCCGCCTTTAGTAATTTGATTTATAAATAGTTCAAATTGTTCTACATAATTTTCAAATGTTGGAAACACATTGATATGATCCCAAGCAATTCCTGAAAGTAGTGCAATATTGGGTTGGTATAAATGAAATTTTGGTCGTCTGTCTATTGGCGACGATAAATATTCGTCACCTTCAAGAACAATAAAATCATTTTTTTCAGTAAGATGTACCATTGTTTCAAAACCTTCAAGTTGTGCGCCAACCATATAATCTACTTCAATTTTATGATAATGCATAACGTGTAAAATCATTGATGTAATAGTGGTTTTTCCGTGTGAACCTCCAATTACAACTCTAGTTTTATTTTTGGATTGTTCGTATAAAAACTCAGGATATGAATAAATTTTTAATCCCAGTTCTTGTGCTTTCAAGAGTTCAGGATTATTTGCTTTAGCATGCATTCCCAAAATTACAGCTTCGATGTCTTGAGTGATTTTTTCTGAAAACCAACCAAATTCTATTGGCAATAAACCTTTCTTTTCTAAACGTGATTTTGATGGTTCAAAAATAGCATCATCACTACCAGTAACTTTGTATCCTTTATTGTGTAATGCAAGTGCTAAATTGTGCATTGCTGCACCGCCAATGGCTATGAAATGTGTTCTCATATTAATTAGTTGTAGTTTAGAGGATATATATTTATAGTTATTTTATAACTACAAACAACATGCTATAAACTTTTTTTATTTTTCGAATTGTTCTTTTAATTTTTTTGCTTTTACTTTATCTTTAATTTTATTTAAATATAAATTATATAATTTTTGAAATGTTGTTTTTGAATTACCAATTTCATGAGCTTTGCTATAATTTGCTTCAGCTTTTAAATTTCTATTAAAATTTTCATCAATATAACCTTTAGATAGATACCCATCAACTTTTGACAAATTCATTAATTCATTAGAATATTTAATTGCTTTGCTTTCGCTTCCGCCAACAATTCCTGGTAATTCTATATACAACATCACCAATGCCCAACGAGATTCAATGTGTTTATCATCAAGTTTAGCCGAAGTTAAAAATGAAGTTTCAATTTCGTCAATCATTCCAAGTGCTTTAAATTTATTGACCGATTTGGCTTTCATTCCTAAAGCGCCACCATATTTATACCAATAATTGGCAATTTTTGGAAACTGGTTTTTTAGAATTCTATATTCTTTAATGGCTTCATCCCACTTTTTTTGATGACCAGCAATATCACCAAGATATTCTATCGATTTATAATTATTAGGATTTTCAATTAAATAATTTTCAAAAAGCACTTTGGCTTGTTGCCATTTTTCTTGCTGGTATAATTTCTCGGCTTTATCAAAGTCGGTTTCTGCCATCATTTGAAAATTAATTAAAAAAAACATGTAGGTTAGCAATTTCATGTAAAATATATATTGTTCAAAAATAAGAAAAGGAATGGAGTTAGATTTAATTTAAACAAAAATTTAGTATTTTTAAATATTATTTATATTCTTCCCAACCTTTTAAGAAAATTATGCTCTATATAAGAAACCACTTTTTATGAAAAATAGTATACTCCTATTATTATTAGTTTCTTATTCGATAACTTTTTCTCAAAATTATGACAAATCATGGGAAAAAATTATTCTTTATGAGGTTGTTGGAAAAACAAAATCTGCTAATCGTCAAGTTGAATCTATATATAAGAAAGCATGTTTAGAAAAGAATGAAGTTCAAATTATAAAATGCTTTTTCTATAAATCTAAATATATTCAAACCCTTGAAGAAGATTCTCAGAATAAAATTATTTCAAATTTAGAACTTGAAATTAATAAAGCTTCAATACCATCAAAAGCTATATTAAATTTAATTTATGCAAAATGTTTAAAATCATATTATAAAATAAATTCACATAAATTTTATCAAAGAACTAAATTAGATTCAAATGAAAAAGGAAATTTTTTAACATGGACAATTTCTGATTTTAATACTAAAATTGATGATTTGTATGAAGAGAGCATACAAAATGAATCGGTTTTGAGCAAAACATCTTTAAAAAATTATGAAGATATATTTGATTTTTTAAATAAATCTATTGATGAAAACAAATCATTATACAATTACTTAGTTAAAGAAAATATTGACTATTTAACTTCAAAAACTTATCCAGGAAATTATTATCAAAATAACAAAAATGATGTTATCAATTTATTAGGCAATAATGAGGCGTTCTTAAATCAAAAAACTGATTCAATAAACGACTCAACTCTAGTAAAAATTATTGATTTTTACAAAAAGATTAGTTCTAAGGAAGAAATTAAAACAGAATTTGAACGAATACAATTTTGCAATTATTACATTATCAATGATAAAAAAGAATATTTAAAATCTTTAAATGCTTTTCAAAAAAGAACTAAAGACGAATTTTTAATTAAGAAAGTGCAACTAGAAAAAGTAAAACTTTTAAAAAGAGAAGCAGATAGGGAAAAAAATCCTCGTAATTTCAGTAATGCAATTATAATTTTGGATAGTATTATTTCAAGTAAAGAATTATTTGATTTTAATAGAATTGCAGAATTTGAAAAGCAAGAAATTGAACAAAATAGTGTGAGTCTTCAATTTTTATCAAAAATATATGAAAATGAAAATACACGTGCTATAGTATACTATAAAAATGTTGATTCTATTAGTGTATCAATTTATAAAACAAATATTAATAATTTGAAAAGTTCTGGTGGAGTTAATGAAGAATTGAAATCATCATTAAAGGATTTAAAACTTTATAAAAGTCAAAAATATTTTTTAAAAAACTATAAAGATTATTATACATATACTACGGAAATTATTTTGCCCAAATTAGAGATTGGCAACTATCTTATTGAAGTTCAATCTTTAAATGTTGATAAAGAAAAAAACACATCAACAATTGAAACAATAACGGTAACCAATAATAAAATTTTTGCTTATAGAAATGACAAAACAACTATTTACCAAGTGTTACATAGAAAAACTGGTAAACCTATTGAAAATTGTAAAATTTTAAGTAAGGATTTTGAAATTTATACTAATGAAAATGGAATTGCACAATTTTTAGAAACTAGTGAATCTAATGAAACTAATTATAACAGGCATTTAAATATTATTAATGGTGATGATTCATTATATGTTAAAAATGAATACATCGATAATAATTATCGAAAAAACGAAAAAAAACCAACATTTTCATCTAAAATTTATTTAGATAGAGCAATTTATCGTCCTGGGCAAAAAGTGTTTTTTAAAGTAATAATGATTCAAAATAAAGACGATAAAAACAATGTATTAGCCAATTTAGCACTAAAAGTTGTCATTAATGATGCAAATTATAAAGAATTTAAAATCATTAATGGTTTAACTAACGAATTTGGCTCGTTTTCTGGCGAATTTATCTTGCCAAAAAATGGCTTGACTGGTAATTATCATATAGAAATTGAAAAACCTGATTATTACAAAGATGATACATGGACTTTAAACGAAAAAAATGAACATCCAATTTGGGATGAATGCCAATATGATAATGATTACATTTATTTCGAAGTTGAAGAATATAAACGACCAAAATTTGAAGTAATTATAGAGAAAACTAAAGAAACTTTTTCTTTAAATAAAAGTGCATTTGTAAAAGGAAGTGCAAAATCATTTACTAATTCTTCCATTACAGATGCAGTAGTAAATTTTACTGTTGAGCGATATAATTGTTCAACAATTTATAATAGAAATAATAATATTAATCGTGTTACTGTAATTTCATCTAAAACAAAAACTGATTCTAACGGAAACTTTAAAATTGAATTTGATGCCATTGCCGAATCCAACATTAGTTCAAAAAATAATATTATTTATAATTATGCAATATCGGTAAGTGTAACTGACATAAATGGCGAAACTCGTAAAGCATCAACCATTATAAAAATAGGTAATCAAACTACAATTTTAAGTGCAATAATCGCTGATAAAATTTACACTAAAAACAATTCAAATATTACTATAAATAGCACCAACTTAAACGAAGAATTTAAACCTGTAACCGGTGAAATAAAAATTTATTTTATCAAACCATTTGAACATAAATTTAAATTAAATTTTCTAGGAACTCCAGAAATAAAAACAATTTCTGATGAGGATTTCGAGAAGTATTTTCCTTATGAAAAACGAAGTAATGAAATTGAGAAAGAAAAAGAAACAACATCTGAATTGGTATATACTCAAAAAGTTGCAACAATAAAAGACAAAGTTATTGATCTAAATTTTATTAAAGACTATAAATCTGGATATTACAAGTTAAAATTTACTGCAATTGATAATGAAAAAACACAATCAGAGATTACAACAAGCTTTGAATTAGTTCAATCTAATGACTCTATTTCAACTGGAAATGAAATGTTTACAATTGAACAATTAAATGATGATCCAAAAAATGATGGTTTTGCTTTAATTAAAATAAAGTGTGGTGTAACTGGTTTATTTATTTCTAATGAAGCAGTATTTGATAGAAATTTATTTTACACTTCAAAATCTTTTCTTGAAGGATATTCAACAATTGTAAAAATTCCTATAGATAAATCAATAGTAGATAATTTTAATTTTAGAGTAGAAGCATTTTTTGAAAATCAATATTTTCAAAAACAAGAAAATATAATTTTTAAAACTATAGAAACAGAAAAATTACTTTTTGAAACTGAAACTTT
>JAYTPS010000170.1:0-5706 GCA_043747155.1 Flavobacterium sp.
TTAAAATTAAGCAACACTTTCCTAATTATATATTGACCACAATTTCTAATGTTGGCCATTGGCTTCATGCACAAAACCCAAAATTATTCTTTAAAGAAACCATTAATTTTTTAAAATAAAAAAAGTCCTTTTCAAATTTGAAAAGGACTTTTAATTAATAAAAATGAGTTAATTAATTTTTAATAAATTTCTTAACTGCTTTTCCTGAATCTGAAGTAATGTTCATAAAATAAACACCAGAATTTAAGTCAGAAACATTAATTTGAACTTCTGATAAATCATTTACTTTAATGTTTTTTACAGTTCTTCCGTTTAAGTCTGTAATAGCAACTTCTGTAAAAATAATGTTTTCAGAATTTGAAATTGAAATAACATCTCTTACAGGATTTGGATATGTTGTAAATTTACTAGAAACAAATGAATCAGTATTAAGAGCTGTTCCAGTGTATTTATATATTCCACCAACAGTTGCCGAAGTTGTAAAACCTCCACTAAAACCTGTATTTAAATCTAAAAATTTAGTTTCTAAATGTTGAACCCCAGTATCTGCTTGAGTCCAAGTAAGACCATCATCTAAACTGTATGATGAGCCAGCAGTTGCAGCAGCTCTAGTTGAAATAACTCTAGTTGTACCTGGTACATATTCTATATCGCCAACAAAAATTGGACCAGAAAATGACTGGTTTGTCCATGTAACGCCACCATCATTAGTAGTATATAAAACACCAGATGAATTAAGCAATAATCCTTTTGTAGCATTTGAAAAAGTATAAGAACCGCCAGCAGTAGCTGAACCAAAATCTGTTACAGTTGCTGGAGCAGCTGCAACTGTCCAATTCAAACCTTTGTTTATAGATTTAAATATTCTTCCAGAAGAAGTACCAAACCAAATTGTATCTCCAAAAACATCATAATTATTAGAATATCCAAATTCACCACCAGCAGAAGGTGCTGGAATATTTCCAGTTGGCACTCTTGTCCAGTTTGTTCCTCCATCTACAGTTGTATAAATTTCGAAGTATCCACCAACAGGATCGCCTTGTGCAATTCCGTTGTTTGCATCAAAAAAGTATACAAAATTAGCAAATGAATTTACAGTGTCATTAAACAACGCAGTTGCTTGTTTAGTCCATGTTGTTCCACTTGTTGTCGTTTTCCATATACCTCCTAATCCACTACTTGCAGGAAATGCAGAAACCCAAGCTGTTGTACCAGAAACTGCGGTTATTGAAGATATTCCCAATCCGCCTGAACCAGTTCCTAATCCCATTGTCCCAGAAACCCATGTGTTTCCTCCATCAGAACTTCTTGCGTATTGTTTTGTTGGATCTGGAGTTGTACCAGTTAATGTTCCATCATAAGCTTTGACCCAAACATTGTTAGCATCAACAATAGAAATGCCACTAACTCCACGACTTGCAGTTGCAAAAGTAGTTGCTTTCTCTGTCCAGAACTGCGCATTTGCTGAAGCGCAAGTAATAAAAAGTAATAAAAGTAATAATTTTTTCATGATAGTAGTTTTAAATTTAAATACAAATATAACAGATTATTATAAATCAAAATGTTAAAAATAAAAAAAGTCCTTTTCAAATTTGAAAAGGACTTTTAATTTACAATTATAATGTTATTAATTTTTAATAAATTTCTTAACTGCTTTTCCAGAATCTGAAGTAATGTTCATAAAATAAACACCAGAATTTAAGTCAGAAACATTAATTTGAACTTCTGATAAATCATTTACATTAATGTTTTTTACAGTTCTTCCGTTTATGTCCGTTATAGCAACTTCTGTAAAAATAATGTTTTCAGAATTTGAAACAGTAACTATATTTGTTGATGGGTTAGGATACGTTGAAAATTTACTAGACAAGAATTCATCTGTTCTTAAATTAGAGGATGTAACTTTAAAATCATCAACCATCATCATATAAATATCTGCAGATTGACATTTAATACCAATTCTAATAGACTGATTGCTGTAAGCATTTAAAGAATATATTTTCTCTGCCCAAGCCGGATATGGAGCTTCCAGTTGAGGAATTCCAGAAATAATTGCAAAATCTGTTGCTAATGGTGTACCTATACCAACATAAACTCCAACTTTGTATTTTTCTAAGCCATAACTATCTGATAATGATTTTATCCAAAAACGTAATTCGTTATTTGTAGTTCCTAATGCAATAACTGGACTTACTAACCAATCATTATTTGCTGTTGCTCCACCAGTTGTAGATGGAACACCATCCCAACAAGCTGCATATTTTAAACCAGTTTTAGGATTAAAATTTCTGTTTTCTGTTTCTCCAGCAACTCCATTAGTAGCATTTGTCACCTGTGGCGTAGTTGCTGATGGATTAAATACCATAAAAGCTTGTGGTGCACCATTGTTTAGCCAAGTAAAACCTGTTCCAACGCCATAAGTATTTAATAAATCAACATCAATTGTTTGCCAATCTCCAAAACCAGTAATTGCAAAGTTAGTGTAGGTTTCAAAACTGTCTTCAAAAACAGTAACTTGAGCATTAGAACTCAATCCAAAAGTAATTAATAAAAATAGTAATAGTTTTTTCATAATAGTAGTTTTAAATTTAAACACAAATGTAATATATAATATTTTTATATTCAAGTGTTTTTAATTTTTAAAAAAAATCTTATTTTAGTTATTAAAATTTATACCTTTAAACTTTAAATTTACAATAATTATGAAATTACTTATTAGAATTTTAATTACGGCATTGCTTGTAATGGCAATTGCTTATTTAATGAAAGGAGTTGTAGTAGAACAATTTACAACAGCATTAATTGTTGCAATTGTGCTTGCACTTTTAAACTTTTTTGTAAAACCTATTTTGGTATTATTCACTTTTCCTATTACTGTTATTACTCTTGGATTGTTTCTTTTAGTAATAAATGCAATCATAATTTTACTTTGTGACCATTTTGTCGACGGTTTTAATGTAAGCTCTTTTTGGACAGCTTTGTTTTTAGCATCATTTTATCTATCTCACAATCATTGGTTTATAAACTTACTGGCGAAGCAAAATAAGCATTAAGAATTCGTCGAAAATAAAATTGGTTGGGTTGCAGAAATGTTATAATTTTGCCACCCAATTTTATTATGTAAATTTTTATCACAATGGATATTAAAAGAGTAGCAATTGATGCTGTAAATGAAGTAATTGTAATGACTGTTCCTCACATGGATTACAAAGGTCAAGTTGCAAAAAGAATAAACGAAAAAATGCCATTGGCTACTGTAAAAGGTTTTCGTAAAGGCGCAGTGCCAAAAGCATTGGTCGAAAAACAATATGGTGCAGCTATAAAAGTTGAAGAAGTAAAAAAAGTGGTAGATTTAGCTCTTGAGCGTTTCTTGCAATCTGAAAGAATAAATCTTTTAGGTTCTCCTCTACCAAAAACAGTTGAAAATTTTTCTTGGGAAAGTGAAGACTTAATTTTTGAATTTGAAATTGGAGTAGTGCCAAATTTTGAAATAGATTTAGATGCTAAAAGTGATGTAGTAAAATATAAAATCATTGCCGATGATACTATGCTAAATGCTCAAATTGCAAGAATCCAAAAACAATATGGTGTAATAGTTTCTAAAGACGAAGTTGACCTAGGAAATGATGTTTCGGGAACTTTTGTAAACAATGAAGCAGGAATCAACAACCGTACTACAATAGATTTAGAAGAATTTGCAGACGCAGAAGTGGCTAAATCTTTTATTGGTAAAAAAACAGGCGATGTTATTATTTTAAAAACTAAAGGATTGTTTCACGATGCTCACAAGTTGATGGATTATCTAGCGGTTTCTCACGATGATGTTCACGATTTAAATGTAGAAGTAACTTTTACAATAGATGAAGTTGTAGCTCACGATACAGCAGCTTTAAATCAAGAATTATTTGACAAACTTTTTGGAGCAGGAAACGTAAATTCTGAACAAGAGTTAAGAGAAAAAATTAAAGAAGATGCCGAAAAACATTTTGCAACACAAGCAGAACAAAAGTTAATGGCTGATGTTCAAGATTTTTTAATAGAAAATAATAAATTTGACTTGCCAAAAGAATTCCTTGTGAAGTGGTTGCAAACTACAGGCGATAAAAAATTATCTGCGGTTGAAGCTGAAGTAGAATATAATCGTTCTGAAAAAGGATTACGTTTTCAATTAATCGAAGGTAAAGCTTTGGCTCAAAGTAATATTCAAGTAAATTTTGAAGATTTAAAATCATTCACTTCAGTTTCAATTCGTCAACAAATGGCGCAATTTGGGCAAACAAACCCAACTGATGCCGAAGTAGAATCAATAGTGGCTAGAGTTTTGTCTAACCAAGAAGAAGTAAAAAGATTGTCAGAGCAAGTAGTAGCTGACAAAATGTTGAAATTATTTGTTGAAAAAGCAAATCCAACAACCAAAGAAGTTACTTACGAGCAATTTGTTGCAGCAATGTATAACGAATAATTTTTTATATAATTAGTATATTTGAGCATCAAAATGATTATTTTTGATGCTCAATTTTGTTAGTTAAAGTATTTTTATGAATATTTTTCTTAAAAGCAATTTTTTACTAAATTTAGACAAATTGACATAATTAAATAAAAGGTACGACCTTTGCATTAAATTTATAAAAACAAGTTTTAGTGCAACAACTTTAAACTTTTATACACATAAACCTTTTAAACTAAAATTTAAAATGAACTACGGAAAAGAATTTAAAAAATTTGCTACCAAACATCAAGGTGTTAACGCAATGTATTATGACAAAATTGTTGGCGCAATGACACCAACAAATATGACTCCTTATATTATTGAAGAACGCCAATTAAACATTTCTCAATTAGACGTTTTTTCTAGATTAATGATGGACAGAATCATTTTTCTTGGAACAGGAATTGATGATCAAATTGCCAATATCGTTCAAGCACAATTATTGTTTTTAGAAAGCGTTGACGCTTCCAAAGACATCCAAATTTATATCAATTCTCCAGGAGGAAGCGTGTATGCGGGACTTGGAATTTACGATACCATGCAATACATCAAACCTGATGTAGCAACAATTTGCACAGGAATGGCCGCTTCAATGGGTGCGGTTTTATTATGTGCCGGTGCAGCTGGAAAACGTTCGGCTTTGCCTCATTCAAGAGTGATGATTCACCAGCCTTCTGGCGGTGCTTCTGGTGTTGCAACCGATATGGAAATCAACCTTCGTGAAATGTTGAAACTGAAAGATGAATTGTATAAAATCATTTCACAACATTCAGGACAAACTTTCGACAAAGTTCACCTTGATAGCGAAAGAGATTATTGGATGATTGCCGATGAAGCAAAAGAATACGGAATGATTGATGAAGTTTTAAGAAGATAAATGTGTCAAAAGTCGAAAGTCCAAGGTCAAAAGCCTTTATGACTTTCGACTTTATGACATTTGACTATAAAAAAATGGCAAAACAAGTATTAGAATGTTCCTTTTGTGGACGAAAAAAACCAGAAACCAATCTTTTGATTGCGGGAATCAATGCGCACGTTTGTGATAGGTGTATTGAGCAAGCGCATGGCATTGTTTTGGAAGAATTAAAATCGAATGTAAATGCAATAAAAGCAGCATCCGATTTGGTTTTGCGTAAGCCAAAAGAAATTAGAGCATTCCTCGATCAATATGTTATTGGTCAAGACCAAACCAAAAAGGTAATGTCGGTTGCCGTATA
>JAYTPS010000171.1:0-2616 GCA_043747155.1 Flavobacterium sp.
TTTGTTATTGAAATAACAAAGAAAGAAATAAATAGAATAAAATTTTTCATTATAGTTTTTCGATTTTTTTAGATAAATTTGGCCCTAATTCAAACAAACTATTTTTTAATTCTGCTTTTATTGGGCTTATTTTATCAATAAGGTTATTGGCTTTATAAATGGTTGCTAAATGATAATTAAGTTTTGGCTCAAATGATTTTCCAACAACATATTTTTGTTCAATTTCTAATGCTTTTTTAACATTGCCAAGATTATAATATGACCATGCAAGTAAATCATAGGAATCAGGAGTTGGTCTATTTTCAATTTCAATTTTAGAAATTTCAAGTGCTTTATTCGCAGTTAATTTATCATCTGCATAAATTAGTGTGTTGTATTTATTATACATTGCGCCATAATCATTTTCACTAAGCATGGTAAAATATGCTGCTAAATTTTCGTCTTTAGCGATTTCATTTTTTTCATATTTAGCAATTTCAGATTTAAATAAATAAAAATCTGGTGAATTGTGTTTTACAGAAATTTTTGCAATAATTCTTTTTGCTTCTTTAGTGTTTTTCTCATGAGAAAATACTATCCATGCAATTCCTTTTAATGCATAAGAGTTATTGGGATCTATTGATAGAGTTTTTAAATAATAATCATACGATTGTTTAATATTTCCTGCATGACCATTCATGTCGCCAAGATTAGAATAAGACCAAACTTTTAATGTTTTATTTTCATTAATTTCAGCTTGATCTTTAGCTTTTTCCATCAATGTAATTGCCGATTTTAAATCGCCTTTATGATCATTCCATTTTGCAAGACGCATTAAATAATCAAAATCTTTAAAATCTTTTATTTTTGTTAAAGCTTTATCAGCTTCTGTATAATTACCCAATTCCATTTGAATATCAAAAAAAAGTTTTTGGGTTTCTTTCATTCCGTCACCTATTGCAAATGCTTTATTTGCCAAAACCAACGCTTCTTTAAACCTATGCTGCGAAATATAATTTCTTGCCAATGAACGTATAGTTCCTGTATTAGTATATTTTAAAGCTTCGTTAGATTTTATAAGTAATTCTTCAGTTTTATATAAATATTCAATTTTAGCAGTTTGTTCAAAAAGAATAGAATAATTAGCAGCAATTTGACTTAAAAAACTAATTTGATTTGGTGCAGCATCATACTTTTTTTGCCAAAACTTAATTTCAGCGGTAGCATTAGATATATTTTTGTTTTCTTTAATTTCAAGAAATGTAGTGTAGTCTTTTGGGTTTGTAATGCCCGAAGTTACTTGATCTGTATCTTTTTTACAACTTAAAAAAATAATATTAAGTAGTAAAATAGATAATAAGTTTAAAGATTTCATTTTGGTTTTGTTTATTGTTGCAGTTTAAAAAACAGAGCGCATTTTAGGGAAATGCGCTCTGAAAAAAATTCTTACCAAGCAGAAGCTAAGTAAGGAAATGTGCTTAAAAATGCTTTATCATTAGAATTAACATGATCCGAAGTTAGAGGAGCATTTGCAGTTGCATCTGGACCACCAAAAATTAATATTAATTCAACATCAATTACATCATCAGCCAAAGCTCTACCTGTTAAAACTTGAGTTCCGTTATAGAAAGAAGTTGGTCCAGTTTTAGCCACATTCAAAACGTCTGTAGCTAATACTCCAGTAAATTGTGAAGCTGTTAACCCAAGTAAATTGGTAGTGTAACCAGGATTTAATGCCATTAATCTAGCTTGAAAAACTGATTGATAAGCTGCACCCATTGCAGATGGAGTTGTAGTATTAAAAGTGTCTTTTGGAGTTCCAGAAGCTATAAAAACAGTGTTTATTGCTGGTCTCGCCATTTGATCTTTTTGAACGAAAGTTCCTGAAAAATCAGTTGAAGGTGCATCATCATTGTTACAACTAATTAGTGTAGTTGAAGCAATTATTGACAATGCTAATATTCTTAAATTATTTGATTTCATATCTTTTACTTTTTAAAATTATAGTTATTATTGTTTTTGTTTAGTTTCTGCCCAAACATTAATTGTTGAAGATGTTCCTAACATTGCTTTTGGAACTTCAATAATAGTTGCTAAAACATTGGTTCCTGCAAAAGTATCGTTACCAGGATTATTAAATCCAGTAGCAGTACCAGCAATAATTAACTTAAATTGATTTAAATCAAAAAAGAAAGGATCGTCTCTTGGTCCAGCAAAAAATTTCATACCGCTTGTTGTTGTAGCAGTTACTGGCGCACTTCCATATTGAGAAATTTCAACACTTCCAGCAGGAGAACTTGTTTTAACCATACTAGATGTTCCTGGAGTTCCTGGAGCTACTGGTCCAAAAAAGTACATTTTACTTCCTCTTTTAATAGCTTGAATTACTAAATCTTCAACATTGTCACCATTGTTATCAATGTTAAGTTCAATCATTACATTTTCATTAAATGAAGCAGCAGTGGTTGCAGTTGGAGATAAAAGTCCTTGAGTATTTAAAGCAAATACTAAGTTGTTGGTGTCTTGCCCTTGAAAAGCATACACATCTGTAATGTCATTTGCATTACCTGTAATTGCTGGAGCATCTGCGTGATCGGCAGCAATTAGAACTAGACCTGAAATCGCAATTAGCGATAG
>JAYTPS010000172.1:0-4357 GCA_043747155.1 Flavobacterium sp.
CATGTATTTCCTAACATTGTAAAATCACCTTTCACATTATAAATCTTCTTTGTAGGTGTATAAACTGAAGCTCTTTGGGCAAAATTTACTTGAACTTGAGCATTTAACTTTATTATGTTTCCTAAAACTACAACAATAAAAATTGTTAAAAACTTTGCTTTAGAAATAAATGATTTAGAGTATATATTTTTCATAAAACTTATTTTTTAAAATTAATAATTATCATCTTTTGGAAATGAATAAAAAACTACATGAATTGGTGTTAAATTTTCAATCATCTCGAATATTTCTTGCTCTGATGCAACAACATTGCATACAATATTGACATATTTAAGCTTATTAAAACTCTTAAACATTAATAAATCAATCTTAGTTTTAAGGTCTTTATTAGAATTTAAATAAATTGTAACAATCTCAATATCTTGGTAATTCTTACTATTTTTAATAGATAACAAAGAGCTTACATTTGTAAATAGATTAGTAGGTTTATCACCATACTTTTTAATTTCGTCAGTATTTAAACAATAAATTGAAGGTTGCACATTATACAATAGCTCTAATAATCTTTTATGAGTTGAATAACTAACTTTATTGTTATGTTCAAAATCTTTAAGTGATTGTATATATTGTTTAACTTCTAATATTTTTTGAGCATCATCATTTTTAATTGATGTTCCTTGTTTACTTACTTGAGAATAACTTAAACTTGAGGTTAAAACAAAGTAAAACAATAGTAATTTGACTTTAAAAACTAAAAGTTTAAAGGTTTTTAAATTAATTTTTTGTTGATTCAATTCATGATTTTTCATAATTGCATATTTTAAATTTTTAAATAAAATATAGCATTTGAAAATTTACTGTAAATAAATTTCTTGTGAGGTCAAGTTTATTAAAAATACATATTGATATTCTGGGGAAAATATTCAATAAGAAAATATTAAATAGCAATTAAAAAAAATATCAATGTGATAAAATTTCTTGTGAGGTCAAGTTTATTTAAATATTAATTGCTATTCTGGGGAAAATATTCAATTAATTAATGAAAAAGTTAACAACTGTTTGTCGTTTAAATTCTACACAAATATAACTTCATTATAAAATGGTTAACAATTAAAATCGATGAAAAACAATTAAATACTTATAAAAGGCATTTTTTTAAATATTAATATCAAAAAATCAATATATTATTTCAAAAATCGATTCCATAAACAAATAAATAAAAATTCCTACTTAATTATTTTACAAATATAAACTAGCAATTAATTATGGATATACGTATTTATACGTGTTTTTAATTTTTTTTGAAAATTTAAATAAGTTATAATTGTATCTTTGTTTTTTTATTAAAAATGAGAATAGATATAATTACTTTACTTCCAGAATTACTAAAAAGTCCTTTCGAAGCTTCAATTATGAAACGTGCAATTGACAAAGGATTGGTAGAAGTTCATTTTCATAATTTAAGAGATTATACAACCAATAAACAAAAAAGTGTCGACGATTATCCGTTTGGTGGTGGTGCAGGAATGGTAATGAATATTCAACCTATTGATGATTGTATAAGTTTTTTAAAATCTGAAAGAAAATATGACCAAATAATTTACATGACACCAGATGGCGAAACTTTAAACCAGAAAATAGCCAATACAATGTCTATGTATGAAAATTTAATTATTCTTTGCGGACATTATAAAGGTATAGATCAAAGAGTGCGCGACCATTTTATTACAAAAGAAATTTCAATTGGTGATTATGTACTTTCTGGTGGTGAACTTGGCGCATTAGTTTTATCTGATGCATTAATAAGATTAATTCCTGGCGTTTTATCTGACGAAACATCTGCTCTAACTGATAGTTTTCAAGACAACTTACTTTCTGGACCAATATATACTCGACCTGCTGATTATAAAGGTTGGAAAGTTCCAGATGTATTAACAAGTGGTCATTTTGCCAAAATTGATAAATGGCGAGAAGATATGGCATATAAACACACTAAAAATCGCAGACCAGATTTACTGGAAGAATAAAATTATTGGTAAAAAACAATTTAAAGAAGAAGAACTAAATTTTTACAATAATAAAATGAATTCATCTTTTATCAAATTACAAAAAAAAATATGATTTTTTTTGTATTATTTGATGATGTGTACCTATAAGAAATAACAAATCATTTTCTATTGATAATGAAGAAATTATATTACAATTAAAACTTCTTGTATAATTTAAAAAAAATGTAATTCATAATAAATAATTCATAATTATTAATTACTTTTGCATCCACATTTAACTAACCTCTGGCGAAAACCGTGAATGTTGCTTAAATTTTAAACCATAATTAGCATTAAAAATGGCAAATTTAGTAGATTTCGTAAATAACGAATTATCAACAAAAAAAGATTTTCCTTTATTTTCAGCTGGAGATACAATAACTGTATACTACGAAATTAAAGAAGGTGAAAAAACAAGAACACAGTTTTATAAAGGTGTTGTTATTCAAAGAAAAGGGTCAGGAATTACTGAAACTTTTACAATCCGTAAAATGTCG
Source organism: Flavobacterium sp. (assembly GCA_043747155.1). GTDB lineage: Bacteria > Bacteroidota > Bacteroidia > Flavobacteriales > Flavobacteriaceae > Flavobacterium. Next base: position 2,546 of record JAYTPS010000172.1, read on the forward strand.
GGCTCAATTGGTGTAGAACGTATCTTCCCAGTAAACATGCCGGCTTTACAAAAAGTTGAAGTTAACCAAAGAGGTAAAGTTCGTAGAGCAAGAATTTACTACTTTAGAGAACTTACTGGTAAAAAAGCTAAAATTAAAGAAAGAAGATATAAAAACTAAATCTTTTTTCATAATAAATATAAAAATCCTTTCATTAATAATGTCAGGATTTTTTTTTGCAGTAAAATCTAATCATAATTATCAAATTCATAATTTTAAATCTTTTAAATAATAAATTCATAATTCAATCGATTTAGTAAATAGAATACTAAGAAATTGTAAACGATTCTTTATATTTGCTATCGCGAATTAAAAACAAACAACTAATAATATGGCTAAAATTAAAGTTACAAATCCAATTGTAGAATTGGATGGCGATGAAATGACACGAATTATTTGGAGCTTTATAAAAGAGCAATTAATACTTCCTTATTTAGATTTAGATATCAAATATTACGATTTAGGAATTGAAAGTCGTGAAGCAACTAAAGACCAAATTACAATAGATTCGGCTGAAGCGATAAAAAAATACAATGTTGGTATTAAATGTGCAACTATAACTCCAGATGAAGAACGTGTTAAAGAATTTGGACTTTCTAAAATGTGGAAATCTCCTAACGGAACTATAAGAAACATAGTAGGCGGAACAGTTTTTAGAGAACCAATTATTATGAAGAATGTTCCAAGATATGTTCAAGGTTGGACTAAACCAATAGTTATTGGTCGTCATGCATTTGGAGATCAATACAAAGCAACAGATGCAGTAATTAAAGGAAAAGGAAAACTAACCATGACTTTTCAGCCAGAACAAGGTGAAGCAATAACTTGGCATGTATACGATTATGAAGGTGATGGTGTTGCAATGGCAATGTATAATAATGATGAATCAATTTATGGATTTGCACATTCTTCTTTTCAAATGGCTTTAACCAAAAAATGGCCACTTTACCTTTCTACAAAAAACACCATTTTAAAAGCTTATGATGGAAGATTCAAAGATATTTTTGAAGAAGTTTATCAATCAACCTACAAAACAGAATTTGATAAAAACGGTATGACTTATGAGCATAGACTTATTGACGATATGGTTGCGTCGGCAATGAAATGGTCTGGCGGTTTTGTTTGGGCTTGCAAGAATTATGATGGCGACGTGCAGTCTGATACTGTTGCACAAGGATTTGGCTCTTTAGGATTAATGACTTCTGTACTTGTAACTCCTGATGGAAAAACTGTAGAAGCAGAAGCTGCACATGGAACAGTAACTCGTCATTACAGAGAACATCAAAAGGGTAAAGCAACATCAACCAATCCAATTGCATCAATTTTTGCATGGACAAGAGGTTTAGAACACAGAGGAAAACTAGATAACAATCAAGAATTAATAAATTTTTGTAATAAACTAGAAGAAGTTTGTGTTGAAACTGTTGAAAGCGGAAAAATGACTAAAGATTTAGCAAGTTTGGTAAAACCAGTTGGTTTAACAGAAACAGATTATTTAACTACTGAAGGTTTCTTGGCAGCTATTAAAGAAAATTTAGATAAAAAATTAGCTTAAAAAAATTATAAAACTTAAAAAGGCGACAACAATTTCGCCTTTTTTTTATGAAACTGTTTATTTAAAAGCTATATTTCTCTGTACATAAACATCAAAAAAATACATTTAAATAAGTTTTAGATAAATAAAGTAAAAATTATTATTATTTTTAATTAAATTTTATGAATTGTTTACTATTGATGTTAAAAAATTATTTTTATTTTTATACTTTCAAAATA
>JAYTPS010000173.1:0-12085 GCA_043747155.1 Flavobacterium sp.
CTACAACAATGTAATCGAAATCTTTTTTAAGCAAATCAAACATTACTGAAAATCTATCGTTCATTAAAAGTTCAACTGGATTTGGAGGAATAACTCCAGATGGTAATGCATAAAAGTTATCGAAACCATCAACTTTTACAATATAATCGTTAATGTTTTCGTTTCCTTTAGATAAATAATTCGTCAATCCTTTAGAAGGTAAATTAATATAATTATCAAGTTTAGGGTTTCTAATATCCAAACCTATTACCAATACTTTTTTACCCGAAAGTGCAATTGTAGTAGCTAAATTTACTGTAATAAAAGTTTTTCCTTCTTTTGGAATTGAAGAAGTTACAAAAATAGTTTTACATTTTCCTTCTTGAACATGAGCTAGCATAAACTCAAGATTGGTTCGAATCATTCTTATTGCTTCGGCAGAACTTGAACGGCTATTGGCTTTAATGATTTCATCATTGGTGTCTGATTTTGGCAAATCGCCAATAAAAGGAATAGAAACTTTGCCTTCAACATCTTGACGGTATTTAATTTTTGTGTCAAAGAAGTTGATTAAAAATATTATTCCGGCTGGAATTAATAAACCTAGTAAAAATGCTCCTAAATAAAAAATATTTCTGTTTAAAGAAATTGCACCAGTTAAGTAGGCATTGTCAATTATTTTAGCTTTTGGTGATGTTACAGCAAGTGAAATTTCGGTTTCTTCACGTTTTTGCAATAAATAAAGATACAGTGAAACTTTTATTTGTTGCTGTCTTGCAATTTCATTATAATATCTTTCGTTGGTTGGAACTTGACTTACTTTACCATCAAAAATGCTTCTTTGTCTTGACAAATCACTTCTTTGAATTTGCAAATCATTTTGTTTACTTTTTAAACTTTCAACAATACTAGATTTAATGGCTGCCAATTGAAGGTCAATTTTTTCCATTTTAGGATTAATTTCTGTTGCACTAACAGACATCCTTCTTTTTTCTAGTAATAACTCGTTGTATTGGTTGATGTAACTTGAAGAAGTTTCTGTAGATCTAATAATATTTGTTGGAATAAGATTTTCTTGTTTAGTTTTATTAATTTCATTCAACATGTATTGACCAACTTTTAATTCGGTTTCTATAGAAACTACCGATTTACTATACTCAGATGCTGTTTCTAAATTAAGACCTGCATCTGCTTCAACATTGGTAATTCTTTTTCTCTTTTTAAATGATTCTGCATTACCTTCAACACCACCTAATTCGTCGGTAATAATTTCTAAACGTTTATTTATAAAATCTTTGGTGAATTCGGCTACTTGATTTCTATCTTTTACTGCATCATAATTATATTGACCAACTACGCCATCAAGATAATCAATACCTCTTTTATAAACTTGGTCTGAGGTTGTTAAATTTATTACATTAGTTTTTTCTATAGAACTAACCGCAACTTTGTATCGTAGTGAATTTGAGGTGTTTTCTAGATTAGATTTTTTAACAATAATATCAATTTTATCATCATTATTAGTAACATCAGTATTTAAAGTAACTATAAAAATACCTAAACTAGATTTTATTTTTTGACCAAATTTAAAAGTTTTTGGATTTTTCTTTTCAAAATTCGATAAAATATATTCTTTATTAGATTTTACCGAAATTGTAAAGGTTGTATCTTTTTCATAATAGTCTTTATCCTTCTCAATAAAAACAAATTTTATTGGAGAATCATCATAAAGTTCTCTGTAAACAACTCTTCCTTCACTAAAATAAGAAATATCTAAATCTAGTTTTTTTACAACGTTTTGAGATAATGTTCTAGATTTTAAAAGTACAATCTCGTTATCGACATTGTTTTTAGCAGAAAAAATATTCAAATCGCTAAAAGCAGAAAACTCACTTGTTCCGCCTTTTTTTTCGTCTTTTATTAAAATTGATGACGCAACTCCATATTCAACAACATAATATCTAAGATAAATAAACACAACTGATAAGGATACTAATATACTTAGCAAAAACCATTTCCAGTATTGAAGATAGTTTAGTATTTGTTCTTTTACATTAAAATCGCTACTTGAAGACGATGTTGTAGTTTCTAAATTTGGGAGTGAATTTTGCATAATTATTTAGTAAGTAAAAGTAGCGCAGTGGTTACAAAAGTTATTACTGATAATATTATAGGTAAATTAGGTAATGCACTAGCATCAATTTTTCCTTTTCTAGCTTCAACATATATTATATCATTTTGATCTAAATAATAAAATGGTGAATTCACAAAATCAGCTTGAGTAATATCAAGTCGGTTGTAGGTTTTAACGCCTTGAAAATCTCTAATAAGAAGTATATTATTTCTTTTACCAAAAATAGACAAATCTCCAGAAGCTGCTATTGCATCTAATAATGTGATTCTGTGATTATTAAATACTTTTATTCCAGGAGAAGTTACTTCGCCTAAAACTGTAACTTTAAAATTTAGTATGGCAATGTTTACAACTGGATCTTTTAAATGTATGGACAATCTTTCTCTTAGCATTTGTTTAAACTGATCTATAGAATATCCAGAAACTGCAATGGTTCCTAAAACAGGAAAATCAATATTACCATTAATATCAACTAAATAAGAATTGGCAATGTTACTAGAGTTAGCACTTAATGCTGCGTTTTGAGTTTGATTTAAATTAAATGGAACCGAAGCTTCAACCTCTAATGTTGAAACTATAATTGATAATCTATCATCATTTTGAATTAAAGGATCATAGTTGGAAGATTTATTATTTAAATTTTGATAACCTTGAAGGTAGATTATTTCCTTCTTAGAAATACATGAAGTGAAAAACACAGATAGTATTAGGGCAAAATATAGATATTTTTTTTTCATAATTTATTAGTAACTAGTATTATAATTTGAGTCAACAAATATAGTATTTACATTTTAAAATAAATACTATTTTGTGTAAACATAAGAATCTTTAACTTCGATATCTAAAGTTTGAAAAACCGAATTTAAACTTTTAAACTCTGGAATTATTTTTTTCATTTTAGACACTAATTTATCATGATTTCCTGTTATGGCAATTTGTAATAATTCTTCAATTTTTTGTGTTAATATCTCAAATTCATCGCAAACCTCAACTGCAATCATAATTTTTTCATGATGTGTTGCGAGATTTTTTGCTGAATTGTTAAGTAGTTCTTCATATAATTTTTCACCTGGACGAAGACCTACAATTTTTATTTTTATTTCCTTGTCTGGAATAAATCCTGCAAGACGAATCATTTTTTTGGCCAAATCTATAATTTTCACAGGTTTTCCCATATCAAATATATAAATCTCACCACCATTTCCCATAGAGCAAGCTTCAAGAACTAGCTGACAAGCTTCGGGAATTGTCATAAAATAACGAATGATTTCAGGATGGGTTATAGTTATTGGTCCACCTTCTTGAATTTGTTTTGTAAATAAAGGCACTACTGAACCGTTAGAACCCAATACGTTTCCGAAACGAGTTGTTATAAATTTTGTATACTTTTCAGAATTGTTTTTTTTATGTTTAAAATGTTTCGATTGCACATACATTTCGGCAATTCGTTTACTTGCACCCATAACGCTACTTGGATTTACTGCTTTATCTGTAGAAATCATTACAAATCTTTCTACATGGTATTTATTGGATAAATCAGCAACATTTTTAGTTCCAATTACATTTGTAAAAATAGCTTGCGATGGGTTTTCTTCCATCATTGGAACATGTTTATATGCTGCAGCATGGTAAACAACATCGGGTTTATGGGTTTTAAAAATTTTATCTAAAACTACATAATCTTTAACATCTGCAATAACATTAAAGACTTCTATATCTTGATTCATTCCAATAATTTCAAGCGATAACGAATGAAGTGGTGTTTCGGCTTGGTCTAAAATTATAATTTTATTTGGATTAAACTCTAATACTTGTCTCACAATTTCGCTTCCAATTGAACCTGCAGCACCAGTTACTAATATAGTTTTTCCGTTAAGCTTTGACGATATAGATTTTGTATCTAAAACTATTGGTTTTCGTTCTAGCAAATCATGAATTTCAAAATTCTTAATGTTTTTAGAAATTTCTTTTTGATCATCCCAATCAGAAACTACTGGAATTGTATAAACTTTAAATCCATATTCAATACATTCTTCAACTATGCTAAGTCTCTCTTCTTTGGTTAAACTTTTATCGGCAATAATTAATGCTTCCACATTTTTAGAACGCAACAAAACTGGAATACTTTTTTTTATTTGAAATATTGGAAGATTTAGAATTCGTTTAGTTGAATTTTGATTATTTTTATCAATAAAACCTAGTAATTTAAATCTTGATGGGTTTTCTGATTTTAAGGCATTGGCTACAGCAGTTGCATTGGCATCTGACCCATAAATAATTGCATTTGTTTTTTTTGTAGAAGCATTTTCACTAAAAAACTTTTCAAAGGTTTGCTTAACAATAATTCTATAAAAAAACAATAAGCAAAAAGAAGTAATTGCATTAAAAAAAGCTCCTGTTGTTAGGTATATTTTTTGTTTATTTAATAAGATTACAACAAAATTCAACACACATATTATAACAAATGTTGAAAATTGTGAAAAGAAAATTTTAAGAGCATCAATGTAAGACGAATGTCGAATAATGCCAGAATAAGTTCGGTAAAGCCAAAAGAAAAATACATTTACACACAAATAAAATACAATTGCAAAGGCAATATGATGTTTGGGTATATAATCAAGTTTTAATCCTTGAAACAATAAAAAGGTTAAAATTCCTGCAAAACTTACAATAAAAATATCAAGTAATAGTATTAACCATCTAGGTAAGTAACCTAAATTTCTAAAACTAAAACCTGTATTTACGTCTGAAAATGCTTTAAACAAATCAGAAATAAAGTTTCTATTTGTATTTTTATTCAATAATTAAAAAATTAACAAGATGTAAAAATAGTAAAAAAAAGTTCTTAAAAAAATCTTAAAATTTTAATACTAAATTCTTTATTCTTTCGCAATCATCATCAGTAAGATTTGAACCAGAAGGAAGACACAATCCATCATTAAATAATTCTTCAGATACTGTACCTCCATAATATGGTGCGTCCTTAAATATTGGTTGCAAATGCATTGGTTTCCATAAAGGACGGCTTTCAATATTTTCTTTATCTAAAAATAATCTTAAATCTTCACGAGATTTATTGTTGTTTTTATTAGAATTTACAGTAATTGCTGACAACCAATGATTAGAAAAATAATCATCATTTTTTTCAGAAAAAACTTTTATAGCATTATTATTGCTAAAAAGTGAAACATAAAAATCGTGCATTTTTCTTCTTTTAGAAACATGATTGTCTAGAACTTGCATTTGACCACGTCCAATTCCTGCACAAATATTGCTCATTCTATAATTGTAACCTATTTCGCTGTGTTGATAATGTGGCGCATTATCTCTGGCTTGTGTTGCTAAAAAAATTGCTTTGTTTTTTAATTCTTCATTATTAGTAACTATTGCTCCGCCACCAGAAGTTGTAATTATTTTATTTCCATTAAAGGACAAAATACTAATATCGCCAAAGGTTCCACATTTTTGACCTTTGTAACTACTGCCTAGTGATTCGGCACTATCTTCAAGAATAGGAATTTGATATTTGTTTGCAATAATTCTTATTTCATCAACTTTATATGGCATTCCGTATAAATGTACTGCAATAATAGCTTTGGGTTTTTTTCCTTTTAAAATTCTATCTTTTATAGCATCTTCAAGTACATTTGGGCAAATATTCCAGGTATCGCTTTCGCTATCAACAAAAATTGGAGTTGCGCCTTGATATACAATTGGATTTGCCGATGCCGAAAAAGTCATGCTTTGACAAATTACTTCGTCGCCAGCTTTTACATCAAGTAAAATTAATCCTAAATGAAGCGCTGCGGTTCCTGAACTTAATGCTCCAACAAAAACATTATTTTGTAAATAACTTTCTATATCTTTTTCAAAGCCAGTTACATTTGGTCCTAGTGGTGCTACCCAATTGGTTTCGAAAGCTTCATTAATAAATTTTAATTCGTTTCCGCCCATGTGTGGCGATGAAAGCCATATTTTAGAATTACTCATTTTCTTTATTATATTTTATAATTCTTCCAGGATTGCCAACAACCACTGCATAATCTGGAATATCTTTAATTATAATTGCTCCTGCTCCTATTGTTACCCATTTTCCAATTGTAATTCCTTGAATAATTATAGCACCAATTCCAACATGTGTTCCTTCGCCAACAATTACATTTCCGGCAAGTGAAACTCCGGGAGAAATGTGTGCATAATTATTTATTAAACAATCGTGTTCAATTATTGCGCCAGTATTTATTATGCAATGTTTTTTTATTGTAGTATCTGGATTTATAATTGCTCCAGCCATAACAACAGTACCACTTTCAATAGTAACATTTTTAGAAATTATTGCTGTTGGATGAATTGCTGTAGAAAAACTAATATCAAGTTTGTTGGCTATTTTTTTTCTAACTAAATTGTTTCCAATAGATAAAATAACATTCTTTAAATTATTTAAATCAAAATCTTTGGTGTTTAAAATTGAAATTCCTAAAATGCTTTTGGTTTTAGGATTGTCATCAATTATTTTTTCAATAATTGCTTCATTGCAATTTAATATGTCAATAATTACTTTACAATGACCACTTGCGCCATATAGTGTTATGCTAGTTTCCATCAAATGGTTCAATAGTTGCTGCATCTACAGCGTTAATACCATCACTTTCTAAAACTTTTAAAACTGTTTTAAAAAGTATTTTCGCGTCCAAAGTAAATGAAATGTTATCTACATACCAAACATCATATTCAAATTTTTTATCCCACGAAATAGCATTTCTTCCATTAACTTGTGCCCAACCAGTAATTCCTGGTTTTACTTCATGTCGTCTGTTTTGGGTTTGGTTGTATAAATGTAAGTAATTTGTCAACAAAGGTCTTGGTCCAATTAAACTCATATCGCCTTTTACAACATTAAACAATTGTGGAATTTCGTCTAAAGATGTTTTTCTTACAAAGCTTCCAACTTTAGTTAATCTTATAGCATCTGGTAAAAGTTTTCCTAAAGTATCTTTTTTATCGTTCATGGTTTTAAACTTTACAATCTTGAATATTTTACCATTTTTTCCTGGTCTATTTTGAAAGAAAAAAGGTTTTCCATCGTTTGCAAAAAACAACAAAATAGTAATTATTAAAAATAAAGGAAACAAAAACAATAAGCCAAAAAAAGCAGCAATAAAATCGAAAGTGGGTTTAATAAAGCTTTTATACATTCATTAATATTTTTGTAAAAATAGATAATTTAATGGTTTTAAAATTCAAATTTACAACTTATTGGTTGCCTTTTTATATTCTGATAGAATTGCTTCCCAAACAATTTCTTGAGTGTATTTGGCAACAATATTGTTTCTAGCTTTTTCTTTCATTCGCGATACCAAAACTTCGTCATTTATTAATTCATTCATGGCATAAGAAATGGCGTAAGCATTTTCAATTGGTACAATTAATCCGTTTACTTCATCTTTTATTATTTCATTACTTCCGCTAATATTAGTAACAATACAAGGCAATCCCATTGCGCCAGCTTGAAGAACAACATTTGGAAAACCTTCTCTATAACTCGGAAAAACTAAAGCATTGGCAATAGAAAAATACAGTTTCACATCGGTTTGAAAACCAACACTTAGTATTGATGTATTATTTTTAATTTCTAGCAAAGTGTCTTCGTTTAATGGATCAAGTTCATTTTCAAATGGACCAACAAGCAACAGTTTGCAATTATTGTTTTTTATAGTAACAATTTTAAATGCTTCAATTAATTCGTTAATTCCTTTATCGGCAACCAAACGCCAAACGAATATAAATACAAAATCAGTTTCAAGTATATTCAATTGTGTTTTAAATCTTTTTTTTGATTTTCGGAAACTGAATTTGAATTAAAAAAGTCAGTATCAACTCCATTTACGTTTCCGTTGGCAATAATATTCAAAGGTTTCCTTGTTATTCTATAATATTTTAAATCTTTTCTTACACCTTCACCTTCGGGAAAAACATGGGTTGCAAATCGGCATAAAATTTTATCCATCACTAAAAGTAAATGATGCATAAATCCTTTTTTATAAGGAAATACTAAACCAGTAAAAGTGTGTATTCTTACTGGTACACGAGCAAAATAAGCAGCAATCATTGACAATAATCCAGCTTTTGGAGTAATAGAATGTACTATTTGCGGCTTTTCTTTTTTAAATAAAAAATATAATTTTACTAATGATACCAAATCTTTAACTGGAGAAATTGTTCGGTGCATTTCAACGCTACATGTTTTTACACCTTCGCGATTGGCAACATTTTCTAGATGTTCGTCTTGGCCAGAAACTGCAATTACATTGTAATGCTGGTTCAAAAAAGCCAATTGACCTTTGAGTAAAATATCTAATGACATTGAAACGGTTGCGGTTCTGATGAGTTTTTTCAAGATAATTTATTTTTAGTTTTGCATTTTATTAAAATATAAAGTGCTATTCCAAAAGGAATTGCAAGAATTGTAAGGATTTTTTGTGGTGATTTTTTTAAAAAATTTGTTCTTTTAAGAATAATACAACTTGAAATGTAATGTATTGCTTCTATAAATTTTCTTTTTATAGATTTAGAATATTTCATAGTTGTAATTCTATTATAAATAAAACCGTTTGGGTATTTTAAATATTGCAAAAACATCGTGTTGCTTGAACCAGTTACCTGATAATCAACAATTACTAAAACTTCGTTTAAAGTAGCCAGTTGGTATTCTTTATCTACAAATAAATATTTAGTTCCTAAACCAACATATTTTTCTCCTTCAAAAATTGGATATTCTGGATATTTATTGATTATTTCGGTTCTGTAAACTAGTTTTTTATCGCCTTTTCCTCCTTTTAAATAAAAATCTTCAAGTGTTGAGTGTTCGTGTGAGAATTTAGTTCCAAGAAGTTCACCATTCATTAATGCATCAAGACCAATAATTCCTGCATATTTTTCTTGGTCAATGGTTTTCCATTTATTTACAATAAGTTCGACTGCATTTAATGGCATAAAATCGTCAGAATCAATACAAGTATTTAAAACTGTTTTTATATTTTTATATGCAGTGTTGTGCGCACCATGCATTCCTTGATTTTGTTGATGAATATAGGTTATTTCAATTTTATTTTCTTTAATCCAACTTTGTACTACTTCTTTGGTTGTATCTGTTGAACCATCATCAATTATTAACCAACTGAAATCTAAACTAGTTTGATTGCACAAAGAGTTGTATAACCTTTCTAATAATTTTGCTCTGTTGAAAGCTGGCGTAAAAACAGTTAACGTTTTCATTGGTGCTTGCTTAAAAGTTGAATGTATTTATTTTCTAAAATAGTGACATTTTTATTAATGTCATATCCTTTATCTATGATTAATTGAGACACATCTTTTTTACTTTGAATGTTTAAAGTAACTATTTTTTTCGCCCAAGATAATGCTGATTCTTTTATTGAAATTACGGTTACGTTATCTGAAATTAATATTGCTTCGGTTGGAATTCCGTTTGAAATTACACATTGAGTTCCGCTAGCTTGAGCTTCAACCAATGAAACTGGTAAACCTTCAAAAAAAGATGGAAAAAGAAATACATCCATTGCTTGTAAAATCTCGTTTACATTGCTTCGCAAACCTAGAAAAACAACTTTATCATTGATTGCTAATTTAGCTACTTTGTTTTGGATTTGTGATTTCAATTCGCCATCACCAACTAAAAACAATTTGCAGTTTGGTTCAAACTTTAAAACTTCATTAAAAATATCTATTAAAAAATCATGGTTTTTTTGTTCGTTAAATCTTCCAACATGAATAAAATTTTTAGAATTTTGAGCATCAAGTTCAAGTTTCATTTTGGCAGCTTTTTCAACATTAAAAGCAAATGAACTTGAATCTATTGCATTGGTCATTGTAAATGCTTTGTTAGCATTTTTTTTTTCCAAAAAGCCAAATACTTGCTTCATAACCACAAGTGAAATATTCGTTTACGTACTGCATCATTCTTTTTTTTAAAAACCATCTAAAAGGTGATTTTATATCAAGTTTTGGATTAGAATTATGACCATGAGCAATGATAACAGGAACTTTTCTTTTGTGAGCTTCTTTATAAAAATAATATCCCAATTCTGAACATTGTCCGTGAATAATATCATAATTATTTTCATCAAAAAAAAGTTCAATTTGCTTTATGTAAACTTTTAACTTCATCGGATTTAATGGTATAAATCTATGGATTTTTCCGCCAAGAATACTAATTTCACTTTCATAAGCACCAATTTCTTGGCGATGAACCGCAAAGTCAAATTGAATTTTGGATGCATCCAATTTTCTATAATAATTCATGACGTTGGTTTCGGCACCGCCACGATTCATTATTGTAAAAAGTTGTAAAACTCTTATTGGTTGTTGCATCTGATATTAATTAATCATTTTTTTTATTCCTATTAACATAAGCATCAATAGAAATACTAATTTATTTTTTGCAAAGAAAAAAAACATTTTCCAATGAATTGGAAAATATTTTAAATCTAAGTTTTTGTACGCTTCTTTGTATAAAGTATCGTTCAAAATTAATTTAAGTTTAGAGTATCTAGCCCAAAATCCCTTTTTATTTAACATTTCATTCAATCCTAATCCAATAATACTCAAACAAATTCTATTGTGATAAGCTGTAATAAAAACTGGTTGCTTGTGTTTTATTATTTGAAAAATATGAGAATACAATAGTTTCCATTGGTCAAATAAATTTGATTTATAGGTATTTGTTAACGAATTGGCATTGTATTTTCTATAAAAATAAAGTGGTTCATCTATTACTGTAATTTTATCAGCAAATTGCAAATAGCAAATATTAAATAAAGCATCTTCGGTACCAATTAGTTTAGTATCGATAAAATTGATGTTATTTTCTTTAATTAAATTTGTTTTGTATAATTTTCCCCAAGCAGTAACTAAACTATCAGCTTGGCTTGGATCTTGAAGTTCGTTTTTAACTAAACCAACTATTCGACGTTGAATTGTATTGGCATCTACAACACCACTTAGATTTAGCTTTCGAGGTTTTGTTTCTTGTTTAAAAACTCTATTGTAGGAACAGCAAGCCAAAGAGTAATCATTTATTTGAGTTTCAAGTATAGACACACAATTTGCATCGAGCCAATCATCTCCATCAACAAACATAATGTAAGAACCTGTTGCAAGTTTTATTCCTTCGTTTCTAACTTGAGAAAGTCCTTTGTTTTTTTGATTTACTAATTGAATTCTTTTGTCTATATTTATAAATTCTAGTAATTTTTGATAAGTTGCATCTGTAGATTCATCATTTACAATAATTATTTCCAAATTACTGTAAGATTGATTTAAGATACTAGAAATACATTGGTCTACAAAGTTTTCGACATTGTAACAAGCAACAATAATACTAATCAAATTATTATTCATAATTATATTATGTAGGTTGCGCTAAAATAATTTCCATAAAATAAGTAAATGCAAAATAAGCAATAATTATTCTGGCAATTACTTGGTGTTGGTTTTCGAAAAACTTGCTTTTTAATAATGGATATATTATAATTACACCCAACAAGAACCAAGATAGGTAAGCAAATCTATTAGAATAATTGGCTTTAATTACCAATACCCAAAACCCATTTACTAATAAAAAAACGTTTAATAATTGAAAATAAAATGGGTCTTCAAATTTTTTCTTGATGACATAATACCAGCCAGCAAAAACTCCAGAAGCACTATACAATAAAAAATCCCAACGGAAACCAACTTTAAGTAAAACACCTTCGCTTGCTTGATCAAATTCTCCTAAATAACTTGATACACTCTTCTCTTCAATTATTCCTAAACCTAAAAAGAAAGCTGTAAAAAACCCACCAAGTGCTAAAGATAATGGAATTGTAAAAAGCCAGAAATAGAAAAATGATTTTGGTTTATTATAAAAAAGAGTAATAATATAAGCAAAAATTGGCAGCATCAATGACTTAT
>JAYTPS010000174.1:0-4049 GCA_043747155.1 Flavobacterium sp.
CCCAATTTCACTTCGTGTTTTTTCTCACTTAAAGATTTTTTTGTTTTTTGTGGTTCTTGAGCAAAAACAGTTGAAAAAACAAATAAGCACAAAACAATGTAAATTTCTTTCATATTTTTTTTAATCAAATGTAATGGAATAAAATAGTCAAAAATTTATTTTACTGTTAATTATTCTTCACGAGGCAAATTAATTTCGGTAAGCACAAATTCTTTAACCTTTTGCCATGTTTTTTCGTTTAGCGAATAACTAATGTTATTTCCTTTAACCTTTCCTTTAATTAATTTTACTCTTTTAAGTTCAGAAAGATGTTTAGAAACTGTTGATTGTGCCAAAGGAAGAACTTCAATAATGTCGCCACAAACAGGTGATGGAGTCGCCATTAAAAACTGAATAATTTTTAATCGTGCAGGATTTCCTAGAGCTTTTAAAATATCTGCCATTTCATTGATTTTAAAGGCAAATCCAAATGTTTTAGTAATTCCCATATCGCTATATGTAGTATTTTATTTAAAGTAATTTATTGTTAGCTTAACTTTTGTTTTTAGTATCTTTTTATGGGCTATTTGATACTTTAAAAACCATTTGCTTATTGGCTTTCAAATTTATAAAAAGTATGCTAATATAAAAACATTATTTTAATTCTTATTTTTTTAATTAAATAAGTCATTTTTTTAATTAGATATTGAATTTATTGATAGATACAACTTATTTATTAAGTAGCATATCGAAATATCACCATATCAATACTTATGTTGTTTTGAATAACTTTTTTTATTTCCATTGTTAATAACCTTTTTCAATCTAATTTTATTAAATAGTAGAATTAGTGACAGAATTTGTAGTTTTGTGTGAGAAATTTTCTAATTTCTAATTTTCAAAATTAATTACATTTATTTCTAATCTAAAATTATTTATTTTTTATAATCTATTAATATTTAGTAGATTGTAACAATTTATTATATCTATTTATAGCAATATAGTACCTATTTTTTTAATTTTTTGAAGTTATTATAATGGCTACAAAATGTAAGAAAAAGCTTTAATATAATTGTTCTTTATCGATGATATATTCCTTTAAACTAAAATTCATGGATTGTTAAAAAAACATTTTTCAATATACTTTTCATACTAAGTAAAACTGCTACTTTAGTAACGTTGTAAAAAGTGTGTTTTTATAACAAAATTTAATAAAAATAGTCCCAAACTATCTTTTAACCTAACCTTGAGTTTGAGTGAGCTCAAAAAACTAATGCTTTACCCCAAAAAGTAGAGCAATTGAAGCATTTTACGTATGTAATTATTGATGACGACCACCAAAATGGGTTGAAGACTAAGCAAATTGCTGAAGGTTTTCAATCCCTTAGTTTTTTGGCATCAGCACATAACTATGATGATGGTTTAGATTGCATTCTAGAACACAAACCTGATATTATTTTCTTAGAAATAGATCCATCTGACAAAGATTCCAATCTTTCTTTACATCTTATCAATGAATTGCATCGCTATTTAACAACTATTCCTAAAGTTTTTATCACAACCAAAAACGATGCACTTTGCTTTAATGCTTTTAAATATGGAGTGTATGATTATTTTCTTTTTCCTTTAGAAGCCAAAGAACTTCGCAAATCTGTACTTCGATTAGAGAAAGAATATACTTCGATTACACCAATTTCTAATCAACAATTTGTTTCAAATTCTAGCAACTTAGTTTTAGATTTAAAACCAATAACAAGTACAAATACTTTTGAAGAAGATGTAGCGGTTGCTATTGAAGTTTTAGATGAAATTTCACCAAGCACCATTGAGTATGAAGAAGCAAATTTAGAAAGTGAAATAATTGATGAAACTGTAGAAGAAATAATTGAAACGGTTGACAATGATATAATCACAGTTAATGAAGAAGAGATTGAAAATAAATTAGAAACTAGCGAAAACAAAGAAGTTACGTTTTTGCAAGTCGAAAACACTAAAGAAAAGCCATTAATAATTTGTGTAAAATCTTATGGCGATTATCGTTACATTGAAGCTAAAGACATTTGTTACCTTCAGGCAGATAATAATTCGACAGACATTCATTTGCATACTGGCGAGATGATTACTGCTTTTAAAACATTAAAACATTTTGAAGGAGTTTTAAAATATCCTTTTGCTAGAATACACAATAGTTATATTGTAAACATTGATTTTGTATCTAGAATTCATACTGGTAACGCAGTTTGCCATATAAAAAACACTACAACCAAACTTCCTTTTTCTAAATCCTATAAAGAAAATATTGATGCAATTATAACTACTATTGCTTCTGGAAATTATTTGGAGATTTAAACTTTAAAGTATAATTACTTTATGTAAATTATAGTTTAATAGCAAGCTCTAGTTTTCCTCCTAAACCTAATTCTACAATTTTTTGTAGTGTTGAAAATCTAACTTCTTTTACATTGTTTTCAATTCTAGAAATATACGATTTTGTTGTTCCGCTTTTATTTGCAAGTTCTTCTTGAGTCATTCCTTTTTCAATTCTTGCCTCATGAATTAAAGCGCCAAGCATGAACTGTTCGAAATCTTTTTCTAAATTATCACGTTTTTCAGTTCCTTTTTTTCCGTAAAATTCATCTTTAAATTCAGATAATGTTTTTAAATTATTTGTTTTCATTTTCATATTCTTTTTTAATTTGTAAAGCTTTGTAAATTTCTTTTTTGGAGTTTTTTGAGTTTTTTTTTGAAATCCATTTGTTAAAATTATTAATTTTCCCTTGTCAAAAAAACAAAAAATTCTATAAATATCACTTCCTTGTTTCACTCTTATTTCATATAATCCATCAGTGTTTTCAATATGTTTTAAATAAGTTTCAGGAATCTTTTCTAATTGCTCAATTAACTCCAAAGTCCATGTAATTTTTCTTGAACCTTTTCTCGTTGTTTTACAAAGAATTCTATGAAGTAATCTTTATAGAAGGTAACTGCTCTTATTTTTAGTTGTTTTTTCACAGTACAAAATTAATAAAGTTGTACTAAAGAGCAACATTAATTTCTGTTTATTTTAAAAAATATTTTTTAGCAATTAATTTGTCTAACTATTTCAATTTATTTTGTAGATATATTTTTATTTACTAGTTTCACAAAAACAAAACGATGGATATAAATGTTATAATGATTGATGATCATTTACCAATTATTGAAGGATATAAATCAATTTTATCCTACAACACAGCTGGTTATAAACTCAATACTATTATGGCAATTGATTGTGAAACAGGTTATAAAGCAATTTCAAATTCTAATTATACAAATAGTATAGATGTTGTTTTTGTTGATATAGCATTACCAGCATTTGCAGAAAAAAACATTAACTCTGGCGAAGAATTAGTGCCAATAATAAAAAAGTTTCTGCCACAAGCTAAAATTGTAATTCTTACTTCACATACCGAATCGTTTATTTTGTGTCGCATTTTAAAAGATCTAAATCCCAATGCAATTATTGTAAAAAATGATATTACAGCCAATGATTTTATAGTTGGTTTTGAAACTATAATGAAAGGTGAACACTATTACAGCAAAACTGTACTAAAAAGCCAAAAAGAAATTTTGGCTAGTAAAAAAACATTAGACAGTTACAACCAACTAATAATAACATTACTAGTGCAAGGCAAAAAAAACAAAAACATACAAGAACAACTACAACTATCAAGAAGCGCAATAGACAAGCGAAAAGTAGCCATAAAAGAGTTTTTCGGAATTGATAAAGGAACAGATGAAGACATAATAAAAGCCGCTAGAAATCACAATTTAATTTAAAAAAAATTATTGATTAGCCAATGATTCACTTATTTAATTAATTTATCACAAACAAAATCTGTTTAATCTGTGAAATCCGTGGCAAAAACTTTTTATTGCAATAATAATTAGCCACAGATTAAACGGATTCCACAGATTCGCACAGATTATTAATAAAAAAAATATGAAACGTATTGAAATAATCTATCAGGAGCAAAACGACTAAAGCGTGAAGAAACTATGAATACTATGTGGTTTAAATAAATTTGTAG
>JAYTPS010000175.1:0-6509 GCA_043747155.1 Flavobacterium sp.
AAAATATTGTGAAGAAAGAGGTTACAGCGTTGTTAGAGAATTAGTTGGTCACGGTTTGGGAACAAAAATGCACGAAGATCCAGAAATGCCAAATTATGGTAAACGTGGTCGCGGAAAACTGTTTTTAGAAGGCATGACAGTCGCAATTGAACCTATGATAAATATGGGTACAAAAAACACCAAACACTTAAAAGACGGTTGGACAATTTTAACAGCCGACGGAAAACCAAGCGCACATTACGAGCATAATGTTGCTTTAATTAATGGCAAACCAGAAATTCTTTCCACTTTTAAATATGTTTATGATGCTTTGGGAATTGTTAGTAATGAGGAAGATGAGTTTCGAATTGACACTTCTAATATTTAGTTTTATTTAATATCTTTAAACTTTCACACGAATTTCACTAATTTTCGCTAATTAAATTACTTTTAAATTTCACTAATCTCAAATATAATGGATTCACTTTATTTAAAAGAAGAAGTATTTAAAATCATTGGTTTTGTATTGAAGTTCATAAAATTCTTGGAAAAGGTCATAGTGAAGTTGTTTACAAAGATGCTTTAGAATACGAATTTAAAATAAATGATGTTCCTTTTGAAAGAGAAAAAGAATATAAAATACAATATAAAGATATAATTTTAGCAAGAAAATATAATGCAGATTTTGTGGTTTATGATGAAATAATTTTTGAAGTAAAGGCAATTTCTCAATTAACAAACGGTGATGTTAAACAAACATTAAATTATTTAGCATCTTCAAAAAATAAATTAGGATTATTGGTAAATTTTGGAGAAGATAGTTTAAAATACAAACGAATAATTTTATAGATAATTTTTAAACAATGAATTTCCTATGAATAAATTTTACACGAATTTCACTAATTTTCACGAATTTCTACGAATTTAAAATATAAAAATCCATATTTTTTAAAAACGAAGTTTTTGCATTCGAGAAATTTATAAGAAGTATTAATTAGTGTAAATTCGTGAAATTCGTGTAAAATATTAAAATTTAATCTCAGCGAATCTAAATGAAAAAAATATTCAAATTCATACTAAACACAATACCAAGACCAATTTTAAAAAGATTGAGTATTGTAGTACGTCCAATTCTAGCTTTTTTATTAAAAGGAAATCGTTTCACCGATCCAATAGACGGAAAAAGTTTTAAAATGTTTTTGCCTTATGGTTATGGAAACCAACGCAATAACGTACTTTCACCAAGCACATTATCATTAGAAAGACATAGATTGTTGTGGCTTTATTTGCAAAATGAAACCGATTTTTTTAATTCTGAACTTGTTTCAGAATCTAAACAAATTAATTCAGAATCTACAATTTCAAATAACAAACGAACTATATTAAGAGATACTGAATCGAGTTCAGTATTAAAAGTACTTCACTTTGCACCAGAACAAGAGTTTTACAAACGCTTTAAAAAGCAAACCAATATCGATTATACCACAACCGATTTACTATCGCCATTAGCAGATGTAAAAGCAGATATTTGCAATTTACCTTTTCAAGACAATCACTACGATGTAATTTTATGCAATCACGTTTTAGAACATATTCCTAATGATACAAAGGCAATGCAAGAATTATACAGAGTTTTAAAACCTGGCGGAATGGCAATATTACAAATTCCACAAGATTTATCTAGAGCAACAACTTTTTCAGACGATTCAATTATAGATCAAAAAGAAAGAGCAAAAATATTTGGTCAATATGATCACGTGCGAGTTTACGGAAGAGATTATTTTGACAAATTAAGAAGCATAGGTTTTAACGTTGATGAAGAAGATTATACTTCTAAAATTGCACCAGAATTGGTAACAAAATATTGTTTGGCTAAGGGTGAAATTATACCAGTTTGTTTTAAATAAAATCACTTTTAATCATAAGAAAAAACCTGATAACATATAAGTTAACAGGTTTTATAAATTTATTGATTAAGAATTATTTTACCTCTGGCATTAAAATTCCGACTACTTTATCTTTAGTTAAATATTTTTTTGCAACATCTTGAATATCTTTGGCAGTAATTGCATTAATGTTTTCTTCAGTTTTTAAAACATCTTCTGTATTAGTTGAATTATTAAAGGACTTTGTAAAATTTGATAACCAAAATTTATTTTCTTTACTATCTTTTTTGAAATCAGCAATTTCTCCTTCTTTAAATTTTAGAACATCCTTTTCATCTGGACCATTATCTATAATTTTTTGCAATTCTTTTAATGCCGAAGCTGTTAATTTTTCTGCGTTTTCTGGTCCACAAGGAAACCCAATATTAAAATTATAAGATCCGTTTGGAATTTTATTCATGCTTCCTCTAGCTGAAACACCATAAACTCCACTTTCATTTTCTCTTAATTCTTCAATAAGTTTTATCGTTAAAACTTCACCCAAAGCTTGAAAAGCTAATGCTTCTTTAGCAGAGTAAATTGCATCACCATAATACATTATTGTCACATTACTTTTGGGATCAGAACCTTTATTTACAATCTTTTTTAAATCACCTTTTAGCATTCTGTATCCTAAATCTAAAGCTTTTTCTTTTACATTAGTTGTTGGTAGCGATGCAATATACTTAGTTGAAAAGTCTTCCATTTGTTTATCATCAATATTACCAACAAAGAAAAATTCAAAATCTCCTGCATTAGAAAAACGTTCCTTAAATTTATCAAATGCAAGTTTATAATCTGTGTTAGACCAACTTTTTTCGTCTGGAAAAATTCCAAAAAACCTAGGATTGTCTTTCAATAAATAGGAAAAAAATTCTTGTTGAAAATAAACGTTTGGCTGAGACGTCAGGTTTTTATAAAATGCAGATTGCTTTTGTTTAAAACTTTCAAATGCTTCAACATCATAATTTAACGATGTCATGTAGGCATGAGTCATTTGAAATAAATACTCTAAGTCTTTAGGTGTTGTAGTTCCTCTTAAACCTTCAGAAACATTACCTATATAGGGAATTACGTTTGCTATTTTTCCTGACATGAATTTTTCAATATCATTTTTCTTTAATCCCGAAAAGCCAGCTTCAGTTAAACCTCCATTTGCAAACTGAACCTTTTTAATTTCTTCATTATTATATAAGTTTGTCCCTCCAAAGCTAATAGCTTCCATTAAAACCTCATCGTTTTTGAAGTCAGTTTTTTTATACGTGACTTTTGCACCATTAGATAATAAAAGAGTTGTAGACCCAATTTTATCATTTGATTCTTTTTTAATTAAAGAGCCAATTTTTAATTCTTTATTAAGTAAGCTTAATGCCAAGTCACTTTCTTTATAAGGAGTAATTTCGGAATCATTAATGTTAATAATTTGCAAAACTTCTTCTTCCGTAGCTTTTTTTAAACCCTCTTTTTCTGGACCAGTTAATAAAACAACTCGATTCTCATCTTTAATATAATTTTTTATCAAATCATTAGTTTCGACTAAAGTTATACTTGGTAACATTTTTTTTATTATATCAAATTCCCAAGTAATTCCGGGTGATGGAACAGTTTCTAAAAAATGTAATTGATATTCTGAAACGAAACTCTCAGAATTAGTTTTATCTTTTTCATTAAAAGATTTTTCATAATTTGCTAAAGTTTCAGCTTTTGCTCTATCCAATTCACTTTTAGTAAAACCAAATTTTTTAGCTCTAACATTTTCAGTAACCAAAACTTTTAATGCCTCTAATTGTTTCTCTTCTGAAACCATTGCAAATGACTGATAACCTTCTTTAGTTCTAGCAAAAGTTCCACCATGATAAGAATATCCAAAAACAAAAGGAGGATTTGCAGAGTTAGTTAATTCTTGCAATCTATTATTTATCATAGTGGTAAACAAACCTTTAATTAAATCGTTTCTATAATCATTAACGGTTAATGTTGGTTTTGGCTTTTCATCATCTTTATATAATAATTGAACTTGCGCATCTGAAGATTCTTTATCAGTTTCTATACAAACAAAAGTTTGTTTATGATTTGGAACCTCAAATACTTTTCGAGGTTTTGCATTTTTAGGATTTTTATAACTTCCAAAATGTTCAAGGATTTTTTTCTCCATTTCTGCAACTTCAATGTCTCCAACTACCACAACCGCCATTAAATCAGGACGATACCAATCTTTATAAAAACTAATTAATTTATCATATGAAAAATTTTCTAAAATTTCTTTTTTTCCAATTGGTAGTCTTTCAGCATATTGAGAATTATACATCATTTTTGGCAAATATCGGTCCATCATTCTTTTATCTGCTCCAAGACCTAATCTGTATTCTTCTAATACTACTCCTCTTTCCTTATCAATTTCCTCTGGAGACAAATTAGCATTAAAAGCCCAATCTTCAATAATTTGAAAACCTTTTTCAAGCTTTTCAGCATCATCTGATGGAATTGGCAAAAAATAAACAGTTTCATCAAAACTTGTGTAAGCGTTTAAATGTTGCCCAAATTTTACACCAATACTTTGTAAATAATCAACCAGTTGATTTTTAGGAAAACGTTTAGTTCCGTTAAAACACATGTGTTCCATAAAGTGTGCTAATCCTTTTTGATCGTCGTTTTCTAATATTGATCCTGCATTGATAATTAATCTTAAATCAACTTTCTTTTCAGGTTTTGCATTTTTTTTAATATAATAAGTTAATCCGTTTTTTAACTTTCCAGTTTTAACATTGGAGTCAAAGGGAATTGCGCTTTTTAAATCTTGTGCAACTATAAACAGTGGCATGATTAATAAAAGCAATAGCATTTTGTTAAATTGTCTCATCTAAAATTTGGTGTTTGGTTAATAAAATTAATATAAAACTCTAAAAATAAACTTTTATTATAACTTGAAAGAAAAAACTCAATTTTTTTTAACTTTTTTCTAAATATCAATATTTTAACTTTTGGCATAATTGTAGATAATAATATTCTGTATCTTTACGTTTGATATCAAAATGATTATGTTTAAAAAAATTATATTTTCTTCGTTTTTTATTTTTTGTGCCCTAATAATTTCTGCTCAAGAAAAAGAAATAAATCCACCATACCATATAAAAACAGTTTCCTTTGTTCAAAATGGTCAAAACAACATTCCAATCATTAAATTTGGAGACAGTTTTCAACTTCAATTTGACGATTTGCATGGTACCGAAGACAATTATTATTACACAATTAAACATTATGACTACGACTGGAAACCATCACAGTTATCTCGTAATGAATATCTTGGAGGATTTGATGATCAAAGAATTCAAGAATATTATAACTCTTTCAATTGCTTACAAATTTATTCTCATTATAAAATTAATTTTCCAAATAAATTTACACAATTAAAAGTAAGCGGAAACTATATTATTTCAATTTTAGACGAAAACCGTGATGTAGTTTTTTCAAGAAAATTTATACTTTATGAAGACATTGTTTCGGTTCCAATGCAAGTAAAAAGAGCTCGCGATGTAAGAGATGTACAGCAAAAACACAATATTGATTTTGCCATTAAAAGTAAAATAATAACTTTTCAAAGTCCGTTACAAAATGTAAAAGTAATGTTAATGCAAAACGGACAATTTGATACTGCAATTACCAATATTAAACCAATGTATACTATTGGTAACGATTTAATTTATAAATATGATAAAGAAACTCAATTTTGGGCAGGAAACGAATATTTATTTTTCGAGAATAAAAACATTCAAGGTGCCAATAATAGTATTGCTTATGTAAATTCTACTGGTGGATTATACAATTCTCATTTATATACCAATAATTCAAGAGCCAAAAGCATATATACTTTTTGGCCAGACATTAACGGAAATTTTCTAATAAATTCATTAAACAGAGAAAATCCAGAAATAGAAGCCGATTATGCTTGGGTTTATTTTTCTCTTTCTGCATCGTCATTTTTAGACAAAAAAGATTTTTATGTAACAGGACTGTTTAATAACTATTCACATTCCGAAGAAAATAAAATGGAATACAACCAAAAGAAAGGAATTTATGAAAAAGCAATTATGATAAAACAAGGTTTTACAAATTATAAATATGAAATTGTAGATAATAAAGGAAAAATAGATCAAGAAAATGATGTTGATGGAAATTTTTATCAAACGGAAAATAACTATTTTACAATAGTTTATTATCGTGAAAATAACCAACGATATGACAGAGTTATTGGTAAAGGAATTGCAAGTTCAGCTGATATAATCAATTAAAATCTTTAACAATTATTTAAAGTTGTATAATTTATTAATTTTGTAACTTTACAAAAAAAGTTTTATTATGGTTTCTCAAATAACAAGAGGCATAAAAATATCTGTAAACACTAGTTTTGAAGGCACTTACTTCAAAAACTATAAAATACATTTTGCCTTTTCTTATGAAATAATTATAGAAAATCACAGTAAAGATTCAGTTCAATTAAATTCACGTCACTGGGAAATTTTTGATTCATTAAATTACAAAGAAATAGTTGATGGCGAAGGAGTTATTGGAAAAAAACCAGTACTAAAACCAGGTGAAAGTCATACT
>JAYTPS010000176.1:0-5267 GCA_043747155.1 Flavobacterium sp.
TTCGCTCAATTTTATGTTCCAAATAAGTGTGTTTTAAATCTCTAAACAACTGTAGTTCAGAGTTTATAGACATATATTCTGCCGTTAGATTTAACGCAACAAGTTCCAAATTAGATAGTTTTGGTTTTCTAATTTGAGTAAAACATTCGATATGTGAACAAGTTTTTTGCAATGTATCTAAAATTATTTCATAGTTTTGTATCAGGTTGCTCATGGTTTAATTGTTTGAAAGTCAATTAAATATAAGGTTATTTAATCAAATGAGCAATCTTTTTTTATTTATTTTCTAAATGCACAACAGGTTGTTTAAAGTTAAAGGTATGTTTTTATCTTCTTTTAAAGTATTAGCTATATCAATGATCCATTTTGCTTTGTTATTAAAATTAGAAACTGTTGTAATGTGGGGAATAAAATCATCTAAAGACGAATTTGCTATCGAATTCAAATTTGAATAAATAGAGAATAATTTTGTTGAAATTCTGTTAATGTTAGCATCAGAATCTTGAGCAGATAAAATGACCATTATCATTAATTGGAATAAATTATCATATTCTAAAGGATGTTTTCTATCTTTATATTGATCAATTAAAGGATTTAATTTTATATCCCAACTATTATTTCTTTGAATAAATTCATATGATTAGATAGAATTATAATTAATAATAAAGCACAAAATTAACTAATTTATAATATTTTTTTATCAATAGCATTTAATTGATCAAATATTTTTTAGGAAACTATTTTTGTTATTTATTTTTTATATTTTAGTAATCTTAAAAAGATATTTAAAATGCAAAATCAAAAGAGAGTTATAATTGAAAATGTTTTACCTCAAATAGATAATGGGGATTATTTTATAAAAAGAATTATTGGTCAAAACATTAGAGTTAGTGCTAATATTATTTCTGATGGACATGATGTGATGGAAGCAGTAGTGCACTATAAGCATGAAAATGATAAAAAATACATAGAAATTAAAATGAATTCATTACTAAATGATTCTTTTGAAGCTACTTTTTCTGTTCAAAAACAAGGGTTTTATTCATATTTCGTTGAGTCTTGGATAGATTATGCTTTAAATTGGCAATATGGAATTGGCAAGAAAATTAAAGATAATCAAATAGTAAAATCAGAATTATTAGAGGGAATAGAATACATAAAACCTCTACTAAAAAAAGTTTCTGCGTCTGATAAAAAATATTTAGAAGAAACAATAAAATTATTTTCTGATGATAAAAATTATAATGAAGCAATTAAAGAAGCCGTTTCAGATAAATTAAAAATTATTTTTAAAGAGTATCCAACTAAGTTTCTAGCCAATCAATCTAAAGAATTAAAAATTTATGTCGACAGACCAAAAGCATTATTTAGTACTTGGTATGAATTTTTTCCACGTTCGGCTTCAAATAAATTAGGAAATCACGGTAGTTTTAAAGATTGTGAAAAATTATTACCTAGAGTCGCAAAAATGGGCTTTGATACACTGTATTTTCCACCAATTCATCCAATCGGTGAAGTAAATAGAAAAGGAATCAACAATGCTACTAATGCAAATCCGAGTGATGTAGGTTCACCTTGGGGAATTGGTTCTAAATATGGTGGACACAAATCTATTCATCCAGAATTAGGAACTTTAGAAGATTTTAAATCATTAGTAAAATCTGCAAAAAATTTAGGGATTGAAATTGCAATGGATTTTGCTCTTCAAGCAGCGCCAGATCATCCTTATGTTAAAGATTTTCCACAATGGTTTAAATGGCGACCAGATGGAACAGTACAATATGCCGAAAATCCACCAAAAAAATACCAAGATATTCTACCTATTTATTTTGAAAGCGACGATTGGGAGAATCTATGGAAAGAATTATTAGACTGCGCTTTATTTTGGGTAGAAGAATGCGGAATTAAAATTTTTAGAGTAGATAATCCCCATACTAAACCCTTTTATTTTTGGGGTTGGTTAATTGCAGAAATTAAAAAAAAACATCCAGATGTACTATTTCTTGCAGAAGCTTTTACTCGTCCTAAAATTATGAACCAATTAGCCAAACAAGGTTTCACACAATCATATACCTATTTTACTTGGCGAAATTCCAAAGCTGAGTTAATAGAATATGTTACAGAATTAACACAGTCCGAACAAAAAGAATATTTCAGACCTAACTTTTGGCCCAATACTCCAGACATAAATCCTTATGCACTTCAAGGCGCAAATGAATCTACTTATCTTCAAAAATACTTCCTAGCAGCAACATTGAGTTCTTCAGTCGGAATTTACGGTCCAGTTTTCGAACACATGATTTCTGATGCAATTCCTGGTAAAGAAGAATATTTAGATTCTGAAAAATACCAAATTCGTCATTGGGATTGGGAAAAAGAAAATAAAATTACAATGTTAATTACTAAAATTAACAACATTAGAAAAGAACAAGCATCGTTACAACAAACAAATAATATTCAATTTTGCGATACAGATAATGATCAAGTAATTGCCTACTACAAATATGATCATACTAAAGAAAACGAAACCTTAATGATATGTAATCTAGATGCTTATTATGCCAAGCAAGCTTGGGTAAAAATACCATTACAATCATTAAATATTCAAGAAGGTCAATCATTTACAGTGACCGATTTAATCACTGGAAATAGTTATATTTGGAACAGAGAATGGAATTTTGTAGAAATTCATCCATCACTACCATTTCATTTATTTAAAATTCAAAAATAAATATGGACAATTCTAACCAAGACAACTTTACCGCACCATTTGTTTTTAAAACAGATTGGAAAATTGCCTTTGACGATGCCGATTTTGTCAAAGTATTTTCATCAGATATTTTAGAACATTACATTATCAATAAACGATGGTATGGCGGAAAATCAAGTACTTTAAAATACATAGAAGTTGTAGAGCATTTTAAAATGACTTCCAAAAAAAATACCTATTATGGTGTAATGCTCGAAGTTAATTTTAAAGAAGCATTTTACCAACATTACTTTATGCCACTTTCTTTTATGGCTGAAAGTGAACTAGATACAAGCACAATAATTGCACCAGTCACAATGAATGGACAAGAAGGTTATCTTGTAGATGCACTGCACCAAGAAGATTTTAGAAAATTATTATTCGATAAAATTGTAAATTCTGATGAAAACAGTAAAGACAAACTAAAATTTCATAAAGGCAAATCATTATTAGACAAAGAATACATTTCGTCCAAATTTATGGGCGTAGAACAAAGCAATACTTCTATAATTTTCAATGATGCGTTAGTTTTAAAAATTTTCCGAAGAATCTATGTCGCCACCAATCCAGATTATGAAATTAGTCGTTTTTTAACAGAGCGAATGGACTTTAAAAGTAGTCCTGCTTACACAGGAAGCATAAATTTAAACCTTGCAGAAGGCAACATTACACTAGGTTTAATGCAAGAATTAGTTCCCAATCAAGGCGATGCATGGAAATTTATGCTGGAACAAACCGATGGTGTTTTCGAAAACCTATCTCGCAAAAAAATAAAAATAGATAAATTACCAAACGTAGATTTATTTATAAGATTAAAAATTAATGAAATTCCACCAGAAATTATAGATTGGGTTGGTTTAAGCTTGTTTCTAAAAATTCAAACACTAGCAATGCGAACCGCCGAAATGCATATTGCACTTGGCAGCGACATACACGACACGGCATTCACACCAACAACTTACAACGGCGATTACACCGTTTGGTTAAAAAATAGATTGCTATATCAGTTTCAAAACCGGCTAAATATTATAGAAAACAGCTTGCACAAACTAGACGGAATGGCATTAGATTTAGCAAGTCAGTTTCTAGAAAATAAAAAATTAATACGTCAACATTTTGTAAATTTCGATTGGACCAAAATGAAATCCGAGCGCATCAGAATTCACGGCGATTACCATTTAGGTCAAGTTTTAGTCAATAATGACGATTTTTATTTACTAGATTTTGAAGGCGAACCAGAAAGCACAATTCGCGACAGAAAAGTAAAACAACCACCATTAAAAGACGTTGCCGGCATGTTTCGTTCCTTTCACTACGCCATTTACGCCACAATTTTTAACAATGTAGAAAAGTATCCATTCGAACAAGAAGAACTTTTTAAAGCAGGAGAATTATTATTTAAATACCTCGTTGGCGCATTTCTCGAAACCTATATAGAAAAAGCCCAAGCAGGCAATTTAAACATAGGTTACAACCACGAAATCAACTTTTTACTAAAATATTGCATCCTCGAAAAAGCCGTTTACGAACTCGGTTACGAACTAAATTCACGACCAAGATGGGCAGTAATTCCGCTTCGAGGCATACAAACAATTATGGATTATTAAAATATCCTAACAGGTTTTATATTAACCTGTTAGGTATTAATTAAAAGTTTCATTTGAAGCGAATGGCTTGTGCATTTTAGCAATCCATTTTCACGCTTTCCGTTCCAATCTTTTTTCAATTGCGTTGGGTTTTAACCCAACGCAATTGAAAAAAGGATTTCCACTACAATCGTGGCTAAAAGATTTATGTATTGAGTAAAAATAATTTAACATTAAATAAATTTAAAATTGAAATTTACTTTGTAATCCTGAGAAGTTTATGCTGAGCGCAGTCGAAGTACAGTCGAAGGAACACAAATAAGGAAAACTTAACATTCAAAAATTAAAAAATGAAATTTTATTACGTTTACATATTAAGATGCAAAGACAATTCACTTTATGTAGGAATTACAAATGATGTAGATAGAAGAGTAGACGAACATAACGATGGGAAATTACCAAATGCTTACACATACAAAAGAAGACCAGTTCATTTAGAATATGTTCAAGATTTTACAGAACCAAATCAAGCAATTGCATTTGAAAAGAAACTAAAAAAATGGTCTAAAGCTAAAAAAGAAGCATTAATAAAAGGCGATTTTGATATGATTGAAACTTTAGCCGAATGTAGAAATGCTACACATAGTAATTACAAACCTTAATTAAAATTAAAACCCTTCGACTGCGCTCAGGGAGACAAATCACAATAAAATTTCAAAAATATATTTTAAATTGAATCAACGCAATCAAAATTATTTTGAATATACAAAAATTATCATAATAAAATAAATTTAAAATCGAAATTCACTTTGTCATCCTGAGCGCAGTCGAAGGAACACAAACAAGGAAAATTTAACTATAAAAAAATTAAATAAAAATTAAAATTGAAATTTATTTTGTCATCCTGAGCGCTGTCGAAGGAACGCAATCAA
>JAYTPS010000177.1:0-8097 GCA_043747155.1 Flavobacterium sp.
ACTTTCATGAGTAGCAGGATTACCTATATACCATTCATATTGTTCTGGTGTTAATCCTCTAACAAATTCTTTAACAGCACTATCATCGGGACTAATAGAAACTATTGAAGTAGCAATACTTCCGCCATCATTTCCGCCACCGCCACCAAAGTTTCCGCTACCAGTACCTGAATTTCCTTCAGAACCACCAGAATCGCCACCGCTTGCATTATTTTCAACCCACATACAAAATGAAGCAACATTTGTTTGTGTTTGTCCAGTACAACTTAATCCATTTGGGTGAATACCATCTGCATAAGTACAATTTCCATAGGTTACAATTGTTTGAATAATGTCTACACACATATATTCTGCATCACCATTACTCGCCATAATTTTTTGAAATTCTGGTTGAAGATCTCTAATTTGCTCTTCTGTTAAATCTTCAAAAAGAACTGGAGTTGTATTGTACTTTACAAAATAAGTATCAAATTCTCCATTTTCTTTTTGGGCAAAAAGAATATTTTGCAATTTTTCTTCATTTAATTTATACATAGGAAAAGTATAAAATTCTTTTCCATCCATAAGGGTTAATTTGCCATTTTCTGAATCAATATAAATCTCTAAAGTACTATCATAATCAAACCGTCCTTGACTTGTTGTTTGTGATTTAATGTTTTTTAATTTAGAAATCTCATTATTGATTTTTGCAGAAATACTTTTATCTAAATTTTTTAGAGATACTTCTTTTATTGTTATTTCTCTAGAACTATTCTGAATGGGTTGCTCATACAACTCTTTTTCACAACTAGCGAATAAAATAAAAACTAAAACAAATACTGTTTGGAATAAATAATTTAATGATTTTTTCATGTTTTATAAATTTTATAATTAATAAATTTAAAAACATAAAAAGCGCAAGCAGAACCTTAATACTCGTTTCAGAGGTTCGTGGAAACCCAAACACAAAGCAAAAAGGAACGCCTACGCAAATTGTAGACGTTTCCCATTTAACTCTCTTGTGTTTTGAAATTTTCCACGATTTCTGATACAGAGATTTTAAAAGCGAAACGCTAATTATATTTTTCGTTAAAGTAAGAACGTAATTAATTGGTTATAACCTATTTCAAATATAAGAAAATAGTTGCAAGTTTTACAAAATGTTAAATTATTTTTAAAATATCAGGAATTTCAAGTATTTATACTTGTAGAATTTTCTTACATTACTTTTTTTCCAAAACCGCTCTCACCATTTTATCATCTTTTAAAATAATTTGATAATATTGGTTTTCTCCAAACAATTGTCTGGCAAATTCTGCCGAGAGATATCGGTTTACTATAGTTTTATTTTTAGACAAACTCATGTCTAATCCAGATTTGGCAAGGTATTTTTGAAATTGATTTACATATAAATCATTATTGTGCATTTTTACTAAAAACTGTTCGAATGTAATTCCTTTAAAAATGTTTCGGTTTTGGTCTAATTGTTCAAATACAAAATGACCAACTATACCTGTTTGCAATATGTATTCTAGACTTTCTTCGCCATGTTCTACTTCTAATGAAACAAAAACATCGGGTACAATTCCGCCACCACCATAAACAGTTCTTCCTTTTTTGGTTTTAAATTTTAAAGAATCGGCAATTTTTATTTTTCCTTTTTCATACAGTTCTCCACTTTCAAATCGGGTTTCTGCTTCTTTATAATATGCTTCGCTTTCGCCTTTTATGTATGGTTTTTGAATACTTCTTCCGCTTGGTGTGTAATATCTTGCAATGGTTAATCTTACTGCAGAACCATCATCAAAATTCATTTCGCGTTGCACCAATCCTTTGCCAAAGGAACGTCTGCCATAAATTGTTCCTCTATCATTGTCTTGTATTGCGCCAGCAAGAATTTCGCTTGCCGAAGCTGAGTTTTCGTCTATTAAAACTGAAACTTTTCCTGTTTCGAAATCGCCTTCTTCGGTTGCATAAGTTTTATCTATTGTTCCTTTTTTATTTTTTGTAAAAACAATAAGTTCTTTATCTTTTAATAATTGGTCGGCAACTTCGACTGCCATTTCCATAAATCCGCCACCATTTTCTCGCAAATCAATTACTAGTGAATTGATGCCGCTTTTTTTAAGTTTTAGTAGTGCCAAATGAAATTCTTGTGCTGTTGTTTCGGCAAAACGATTTATTTTTATATAACCTGTAGTTTTATTGAGTAAAATTGCAACATCTACACTTTTTATTGGAATTATATCGCGTATTACTTTAATTTGATATTGTTTTTTTTCTGATTTTCTATAAATTGTAAGATTTACTTCTGAATCTTTTTCGCCTTTTAATTTGCTAAATAATACTTCGTTTTTAAGTTTTTTGCCATACAATTTAAATTTATCTGCATATAAAATTCGGTCACCTTCTTTGATTCCTGCTTTTTGCGCTGGTCCATTTTCTATTGGTTTTATCACTGCTATGGTATCGTTGAAAGAATAGAAATTAACTCCAATCCCAACAAAATCTCCTTTCATGCTTTCGGAAACAGCAGTTTGTGCGCTTGGCGGAACATAAACTGAGTGTGGATCGAGATTTGCAAGAATATTATTAACTGTTAAGTCAACTATAGAATCGGTTTTTACATCGTCTACATATTCGTTATCAATAAAATTTATGAGTTTGTTGAGTTTCGTTTTATAATCATTTTTAGAAAATGAAGGTTTGCTTGCCGGATAATTTAGTAATCCGCCAAAGAAAATTCCCAAGCCGATGCATGAAAAAAAAAGTAAGGGTAGGTATATTTTATTTATTTTCATTTTATACTGAACTTGTTTCAGTTTGGAATTTAAATTTAGAACGTTTTATAGATTGTTTTATTTTAATTTTTTTTTAAAATAAAAAGTTCAAATAGCCATAGCCAAAAATTACTCTAAATCTTCAATTTGTGATACTTCTATTCCTGCTTTTATTAAAAAATCTATTCCAGAAGTGTCGCGGTAACCGTTTTTATAAACTACTCTTTTTATTCCCGATTGATGAATTAATTTGCTACATTCTTTACAAGGAGAAAGTGTGATGTA
The DNA here is from genome assembly GCA_043747155.1 of Flavobacterium sp. Classification (GTDB taxonomy): domain Bacteria; phylum Bacteroidota; class Bacteroidia; order Flavobacteriales; family Flavobacteriaceae; genus Flavobacterium. Next base: position 3,045 of record JAYTPS010000177.1, read on the forward strand.
TAAAGTTGCGTTTTCGCAAGATTGAGTTGAGCTGGCAACTTTTAAAATAGCATTTGCCTCAGCATGAAGCACATACCATTGGGTTAAACCTTCTTCGTCTTCGCAGCAGTTTTCAAAACCCGATGGTGTACCGTTGTAACCATCAGAAATTATCATTCTGTCGCGAACTATTATTGCGCCAACTTGCTTTCGTTTACAGTAGGATAATTTGCTCCATTCTGATGCTATTCGTAAATATGCTTTGTCGTATTTGTTTTGTTTTTTTTCTTTCATGCTGAATTTATTTCAGTATCTCTATTTTGTGAAATTTACCATTTTAATTTTGAATTTTATTCAAATGGTTTGCCGTTTAGCCCTGATCGAAACGACACCTTGTATAGTGAAGAGCAGGAAAATGGTTTACAAATATAACTACTGATTCGCTTCATACTAATAATAGCTATGAATTTTTATTTTTTAAAGATTGGATTGTCTATAATTAGTGGTACAACAACGCCAAGAACGAATGCCGACATAACAAGTGTGAAATCGCGTTTGCTGAATCTAAACAAGGTTTGAACTACAAACGATAGTGTTAAAACAGCAAGAATTACTATGATTTGTGATGTTTCGATTCCTAATGAAAACTCGAATAATGGAAGAAGTTTATCAGTGGGTTTTCCAGGTAAAATATCTTTGAAATAGTTAGAAAAAGCCAAGCCGTGAATGATTCCAAAAAATAAAGTTATGGCTCCAATAAAGGTTATGCTATCTTGTTTAGATGATTTTCCTGCTGTGAGAATATTGTAAAAAGCGGTTATTAAAATGGTGATTGGAATTAATAATTCAATAATATTGGCTTTTACGGTTATGATATTTAATACCGAAAGTAGTAAAGATAAAGTATGGCCAATGGTGAAAATGGTTACTAATAACAGTACTCTTTTCCAATCTTTAAAAGCGTAAGGAACAGCTAATGCAATTAAAAATAAAACGTGATCATAGCCGTTTATGTCTAAAACATGATTGAGACCAATTTTGAAATATATCCAAAAATCTGACATGGTAATTTGTTTTTAGGTATTTTGGGAATGTAAATTTACAATTTATTTTTGTTTTTTAATTGTAAGATTATCTTAAATTCGTTTAAAAACATTTTTCGTTTTAGAGGAAATTAAATTACCTTTGCAGGATAAAACCAATATAATTATGTCATTTTCAGATTTATTTGATAGCGAATTTAAAACTAGAAATAAAAGTCATTTTTCGGCAATTGTGCGTGTTGCAATTGCAGATGGCGATTTAAGCAAAGAGGAAAAAGAATTTTTAGATAAACTTGCAGTTCGTTTTGAGATTTCGGCAGCAGAATATGAAGAAATTCTTGAAAATCCACAAAAGTATCCAATAAATCCGCCTTATTTACATTCGCAACGATTGGAGCGTTTGTATGATTTGTCTAGAATGGTTTATGTTGATCACGTTTTGGGACCAAAGCAAAAAGAAATTTTAACCAAATTTGCTTTAGCACTTGGTTTTACTCCAGGAAATGTTCCTTTTATTGTTGATAAAGCTTTGTCGTTGTTATTGATGAATGTAGATTCTGATACTTTTGTGTATGAAATGACGCACATGAATAAATAGAGTTTTTATTTAGATTTTTGTTTGTAAAACATTGATTTATAATTGGTTGTTAAAAATATATAATTAATTATAAACGAATGAAATTTAAATAATGGAATTATTAAATATACAAACATTGCAACTTAAAATTCGACACCTCGAATTATCTGATCTATCTGACTTTCATATTTATCGTTCAAATCCAGAAGTTACAAAATATCAAGGTTTTGATGTTATGACGATTGAACAAGCCGAAGAATTTATTAAAGATAACTCTACAAAGTATTTTGGTAATGCAGGAGAATGGGTGCAGTACGGAATAGAAAATAGTGAAACTGGAAAACTTATTGGAGATTGTGCAATTAAACTAGATCAATACGACACAAGAGTTGCAGAAATTGGAATAACGATTTCACATCTAGAACAAAAAAAGGGTTACGCAAAAGAAGTAATGATTGGAGTTTTGACTTTTCTGTTTGACACAAAAGAAAAACACCGAGTTGTTGAAATAGTGGATGCTGAAAATATTGCTTCAATTAACTTACTAAAAAGTATTGGATTTAAACAAGAAGGACACTTCATTGAAAACATATTTTTCAAAGGAAAATGGGGAAGTGAATTTCAATATGCAATGTTGAAACGAGAATGGGACAAAAATAAATAATAATATTTGGCAGACGAAATCACAGCTTTATTTTTGTATCCCTAAAGGCAATTCAATACTAAATGTCGTACCAATGTTAACTTTAGAAGTATATTCTATTTTTCCGTTCATGAGTTGCACAAGATTTGAGACAATAGATAAACCAAGTCCTAATCCTTCAATTTTTTTAGAGTTGTGCATTTTTTTAAAACTTTGAAAAACTTCTTCTTTATTATTAGATTTTATCCCACATCCTGTATCAGTAACTTTTATTAAAAGCGTTGAATTATTTTTAACTTCTTTATTTATTATAGCACTAAGTAAAACTGTTCCTACAGTAGTAAATTTTACTGAGTTGTCTAGTAAATTTATTATAATTTGAATGAATCGTTTCTTGTCACCAATAATGTTTTTTGGCAAATTTTTATCTAAATCCAACTTAAATAAAATTCCTTTAGCAGTTGCTTTGTGGCTTATAAGTTTTTCGATTTGATTAAAAGTAGTTCCTAAATTAAAAGATTTTTGTTCAATTTCTATCAAACCTTTTTCAATTTTTGATAAGCATAAAATATCATCAACAAGTTCTTTTATATGAATATTAGTTTCTTTTAATAAATTTAATAGCTCTTTTTGTTGTGCATTAATTTCAGATTTTTCTAACATTCCTAAAAACCACAATGAGGCACTAATTGGTGTTAGAATATCGTGAGTAACATTGGCTAAAAATTTATTTTTAAAATTCTTTTCAGATTCTAATTGTTGGTTTTTTAAATCAGATAAATGAAAATTTAAAACAGATTCGTTTTTTTCTTGGGCAATGCTTTGAAAATTAGTGTAATGATCGGTAAAATCGATAAAAATTAAAAACGGATTTTCTTTTTTAGACCCTGAATTAAATAATATATCTAGTGATGTTTTTTTAGAATTGGTGTCAATATGAATACAGCTAAAAGTATATTCTTTTTCATTTAGGTTAATTAAAGATAGTATGGTTTCAAAAAAAGGATGAAAAGTGGCAATTGAAGTTAGTGGAGTAATGTTGTAAATTAAATTATCTGACTCAATAACCAATCCTTGTTTGTTAAGAACAACAATTTGAGTTTTATTATAAAGGTATTTATTTCTTATATCTTCAAACATTTTAAATTATTTTAGCACCAATTGTTTGAAATAAATTTTCGATTTCAACTCCTTCTTTTGCACTTGCGAAAAAATCAATTGCAATGTTTTTAGACTCTAAAAGTGTTTTAAATTCATCAATATTTATTAAATCGCATTTATTGGCTACCGAAACAATTTGTGCTTTTGGATATGTGGTTTTAAGAAACGCTAAACCTTTATTAAATCGGTCATATGTTTGTGGTCTTGTTGGGTCAATAACATATATAAAACCAGAAGTTCCAAGTAAATAAGAGGAACGAATAGTTGTTATGTCGTCTTTACCTTCAATATCCCAAAGTATTAACGTTAAATTTGTATTTTCAACTTTAATTTCTTTTTTCAATATATGAACTCCAATTGTTACAACATAGTTATCCGAAAACGTATTTTGAACAAAACGTCTCATTAAAGATGATTTTCCTACTCCAAAATGCCCTACTAAAACTACTTTTTTAGAACTATTCATTTTCTATAAATTGTTTTAATTTAATTATAATATGTTCTTTATCAGTGGAATCAATTTTAATGTTAGAGGCAATATTAAACAATTTGTCTTCTAATTTATTTTTAAAAGTGGCATCCAAACCACCAGAAATAACTACTGCAAAATAATAGGTCGTAAAATTTTGAATGTGAATATCAAACAATTCATATTGAATTAGTTCCAAGCTTTGTTCTTCTTTTTTAAAAGCATCTTCAACAAAGCTTTTAATGGCAGTTAGCATTCCGGCAATCATATCTTCATCAACACTTTCTTCTTTAGAAACACTTGCAATTATTAAACCCGATCCTTTTTCAATCAAGAATACTTGTTCTGCTTTTATATTATTTAATTGCGAAAGTATTATTTCGTTTTCAGAAACGCCAGTAAACATTGATTTGAATTTTCGCTTAATTGCTTTTACAGAAAAGGTGTTTTGCAATTGTTTATTAATATTGTCAGAAAGTATTTTCATTTCTTGTTGAATATACTTTTTTATCATTTTTCCCATTATAGGAAAAAGAGCATCTACCACTTTGTCTTGCGATTTTATAAGTGCTTCTGCAATAACTGGACCTAATTTGTCTGGAATTCCTTCAACAAAAGTGTCTAGTTTTTTATCAATTATTGGGTTTATTTTTTCGGATAGTTTTTCAGGTGTATTAACAGTGTCTTCTAGAGAATCTAATTTTTGTAAAATATTTTGCGCAAAATCTCTGTCCTCATTAAGAAGAAGTTCTTTGAGCTTAATAAATTTCTCTGAATCTGTCATAAAAAACTAATTAGTCTTTCATAATCTTTTCACCCATTGAAACTAGTAATGTTCCTAGTAAATTTCGGTCAACTTTTTTATCATTTAACTCATCCGTTTTTTCATTCATACTGTTTTCTAAATCAGTAATTCTAATGTTTAAATCGGTTGCAAGATTATCAATAGTTGCGTTTAATTCTTTGCGAGTTTCTGCAATGAAGTCTTCAAGCTCTTCTTTTCTTTTTTCGACATGGTTTTTTATTGATTGGAATTCCTTGTCAATTTGTTGAATATTTTCACCAAAAATTAGATTTTTGATAGCTTCCAATCTTTGAGAAGATTCTAACGGATTTACCGCAGCAACTTCTGTTTCTTTTGGTTGATTTTTAGACATATAAATAAAGTAGTTTTGTTGAAA
>JAYTPS010000178.1:0-2882 GCA_043747155.1 Flavobacterium sp.
AATACCTATTTTTTAATATTCTATTGCTTGTTTTACTATCATTTTTATTTCTTGACAATAACTTATCTAAAGAAATTTGTTTAATAATTACAGTTTCAACAATAATTATTTCAATTTTAAATTACATGCGTCATTTATCAGTTATAAATACCAGTAGAGACTTTATATTATTTGCAAATGAAGATAACAAGAATCAGGACACCTTAATTATTGCTACTAATAAAAATGGAGAAGTTTCTTACTGTAGTAACTCTGTAAATAAAATTTTAGGATATAATCCAAAAGATGTATTAGGATTAAATTTTTGGAAATTAACGGTTGATTCCGAATTTAATCAAGCAACGTTTTATGAAACAAAAAATTTCGAAAAAGTATACATTAGAAAATTGAAATGTAAAAATAATAAATACAAATATATTGAATGGAAAGATAAAAAAATTTCAAATAGTTTAATAGTAAGTGTTGGAAGCGATGTAACACAACAAGTACAAATTCAAAACCAATTTAAAAATGTAATTGAATCAGCAACTGATTTAATTTTTGAAACAGATTCTGAAGGCAATTTTACCTTTTTAAATAAATTTATCCAAAAGAAACTTGGATATACCATTGATGAATCAATAAATCAACATTTTACAAAATTTATTAGAGAAGATTATATAGAAATAGTTGTGGATTATGCAATAAAATTCAGAAATGGAGAAAAAGTTTCTGAAAGCATTGAATTTCCTGTTGTTAAAAAAAATGGTGCTATATTATGGGTTTCTCAAAAAATTAGCATAAATAAAAATTTAGATGATAAAATAACTGGATTTTCTGCTATAGCAAGAGATATTACAATAATTAAAAATAATGAAATTGCAACTAATAAACGCAATAAAAAAATAAAAAAATATAATGACGTAATCAATCGACTAACCATAAAAAGCTTTTCAAGTCAAGCAAATTTCGATACATTTTTAATATATCTATTAAAAATTGTTGCCAAAAAAATTGATGTTAATCGAATAAGTTATTGGAAATATGATTTAAATTACATTAAATGTGTTGAATTATATGAATTGAATAAAGATAAATTTGAAAAAAACTTTGTTCTTGAAAGAGTAAATCATCAAATATATTTTGAAGCAATAGAAAATGATTCTCAATTGATTGAATCAGACACCTATAAGAATAGCGATAACAAAAAGATTTGGAAAGATTATTTTGCTAAAAATAACATTCAATCAATGTTAGATACTCCTATATATTTAAACGGAAAATTAGAAGGTATTTTATGTATTGAATCTGACACTAAAATAATTAATTGGGACAATGAAGATATTAACTTTGCAAAATCAATTTCAGATTTTATTGCCATTGCAATTGAAACTAATAATAGAATTGAAGCCGAAAAAAATCTTGAATACAAAAGCGAAATTTTATTAGAAATAAATACAGTTACTAAAAATTTCTTAATCAGTAAAAATACTGACGAAATATTTGAAGGAATTCTCCATAGAATAGGAAAAGTTACCAAAGTAAATAAACTATCATTTTTTGAATTTAAAGAAAAAGAAGGTTTGTATTCTCAAAAATACCGATGGTTATCCGACATAAATTCACTTGCAACGCCTAACCAAGATTTATTAAACATTCCCTTAAAGAATTTTCAATGGGTACTTAACGAATTAGAAAAAGAAAAAGTTTTTTATTCAGTAGTTTCAAAAATTAAAAATGAGCCAATTAAAAATTTCTTTATTTCACTTGGAGTAAAGTCATTATTACTATTGCCAATTTATATTAAAGAAAAAATTTATGGTGTCATGGTTTTTGATGATTCAACTCATGAAAGAGAATGGTCTAAAGATGAAATAATAATTTTAAGTTCATTAGCAAATAACATTTCTATCTCTATTGAAAGAAATATAAACGAAAAAATAATTTTTGAAAGCGAAGAAAAGTTTAAATTAATTGCTAATAATATTCCTGGAACTGTTTATTTATCAAAATTTGATGAAAATTATTCTAAAGTTTACATCAACAATGAAATTGAAAACTTATCAGGTTATTCAAAAGAAGAATTTTTATTTAATGAGTTATCATTTCCATCTTTAATTCATCCCGGCGAAAAAGAAATTATATTAAAAGAACAATTTGAAAATATTAATTCAGGAAAACAAATACATTCAAAATACCGAATTAGACAAAAAAATGGTAATTATATCTGGATTGAAGAATTTGGTGATGCCATAAAAAAAGATGGAATTGTTGAGTATATTGGTGGAATATTCATTGATATTTCTAAAGAAAAAGAAGCCGAAAATGCAATCTTAGCCAAAGAATATGCCGAAGCTGCTAATTTAGCCAAATCAGAGTTTTTGGCTAATATGAGCCACGAAATTAGAACACCTTTAAATGGAATAATTGGTTTTACAAATCTTTTAAAAAATACTCCACTTGAAGATATTCAACTAAATTACATGAATACTATCAACAAATCTGCAACGTCATTGATGGAAATTATTAATGACATTCTTGATTTTTCTAAAATAGAATCAGGAAAATTAGAACTAGACATAAAAAAATATAATTTAATTGAAATTGTTACACAAGTTATAGATTTGGTTAAATACGAATCCAATCTTAAAAAGTTAGATTTAAATTTAAATATTAGTAATGAAATTCCAAATTATATATGGACAGACAGTGTTCGGCTAAAACAAATTTTAATTAACCTATTGAGCAATGCCGTAAAATTTACAGAAAAAGGTAATGTTGAATTATTAATTAGTATAAAAGAAACTATTTCGAAAGATGAAAATACCATTCGCTTTTCAGTAAAAGATACTGGTTTGGGAATTATGCCCGAATTTCAAGAAAAAATATTTTATGCTTTTTCA
>JAYTPS010000179.1:0-3124 GCA_043747155.1 Flavobacterium sp.
ATTTGATAACTTATTATTTCTTTAGCATTTGAAATTAAATTTAATATTTGGTGTCTAATTTTTTGCAAATTGCTTTATGCACTTCTGGTTGAGTTGCAATATATTCATCTATTGTATTAAAAATTATTTTCATAAATAGCATTTTATGAACTACAAGAAAGCATTGAACAACCTATTTTTTCTTTAGCCCAATCAGGTCTTTTTGCATACCACATTTCATATTTTGGTTGTTCATTATAAGGTTTTTTTAAAACTTCATATAGTTCATTTACAATAGAATAATCATTATCATTTGCAGCATCAATTGCAATTTGAGCAATATAATTTCTTAAAACATATTTTGGATTAATTCTATCCATATTTATTTTGCGAATATCATCTGAATTATCTTCATAATTAATTACTTTAATATAATGAGCAAACCATTTTTGCCATTCTTTTAAAATACTTTTATTTATTTCCTTAGGATTGTAGAAGGCATTATTAACTATTGAAATTCCGCAACCTGGTGTAGATGTTTTTTTTAAAGAACTCAACTCTCTAAAAAAAATGGTCATATCGGTTTCAGATAATTGTATAACTTTTTCTAATTCTGCAATAAGTTTAATGTCTTCTTTTATCAAAATTTTTAGTCCAAGTTTTTCTCTCATCATAGTAAAATAATCTTCATCATATTTTTTCTGAAAAGAGTTTAGTATATTTTCTAATGGCTTTGTATCATTAATTAATGGATAAAGTGCATTTGCTAATTGATATAAATTCCAAAGTGCAATTTGTGGCTGTCTTCCAAAGGCATACCTTTTATGTTGATTGTCAGTTGTGTTAGGTGTCCAGTTGGCATTGTAATCTTCAAGCCAACCATATGGACCATAATCTATTGTAATGCCATGTATACTCATATTATCGGTATTCATAACACCATGAACAAATCCAACTCGTTGCCAATGAAGTATCATGGCTCGAGTTTTATTTGCAACCGATTCAAAAAAATCTAAATATTTTAATTCATTATTAGAAACAATTTCAGGAAAATAATATTTAATCGTAAAATCGGCAAGTAATTTTAAATTCTTCAAATCTTTTCTTGCAGAAAAAATTTCAAAACTACCAAATCTTATAAAAGTTGGTGCTACTCTGCATACTATTGCTCCTTTTTCATATACAGGATTACCATTATACATAACATCTCTCAAAACCTTATCTCCACTTGCTATTAAAGATAGAGAACGTGTAGTTGGAATTCCTAGATAATGCATAGCTTCACTACATAAATGTTCGCGAATTGATGATCTTAAAACTGCAAATCCATCAGCATTTCTAGAATAAGGAGTTTTTCCTACACCTTTTAGTTGTAAAGTGTAAAAAGTGTCATTATTTTCAATTTCAAATAAATTTATAGCTCTTCCATCACCCAATTGTCCAGCCCAACTCCCAAATTGATGTCCAGCATAGCACATTGCAAAAGGTTTTGTAGAATGCACTATTTTTTGTCCAGAAAAAATAGCTAAAAATTCATTCGATTTAGTTTCTTCTTCGTTTATTCCCAATAAATTAGCTACTTCAATTGATGCATGAATAAGCATTGGTTGTGATGGAATTTTAGGTCTAACAAATGAAAAACAAGCATTTGTAACCTGACGTGAAATATTATTTATTTCAATATCCGCAGGCATTTCTTTAATAAATCTATTTTTCAGATTAAATTTCATGTTATTTTGATAGTAACCAAAGTTAAAGAAAAATAAGTTAACTTATTAAATTTCAATATAAAAATAATTAAAAAAATGTATCTTTGAACCAAACAAAAAAACAATGATTGCAACAGAAACTGAAACTCAACTAGAGCATTATTTTCAGCAGTTCCGAAAAAATATTATTGGAATTGATCAGGAATTTGTTTCTCCATTTGGTACTCAAAAAATAGTTTACACTGATTGGACTGCTAGTGGAAGATTGTATAGACCAATTGAAGATAAATTAATAAATGATTTTGGACCATTTGTTGCTAATACTCATACTGAAACAACAATTTCAGGCACAGCAATGACAATGGCTTATCATGAAGCTAAAAGTATTATAAAACGCCATGTAAATGCCAACGAGAATGATATTCTTATAAATACCGGTACCGGAATGACAGGAGTTGTAAATAAATTTCAACGCATTTTAGGTCTTAAAATTCCTGAAAACTTGAAACAGTTTATTTCATTACCTATAACATTAAAACCTATAGTTTTTATTTCCCACATGGAGCATCACTCGAACCAAACTTCATGGTTGGAAACGATTGCTGATGTTGTTGTTATACCTGCCAATGAAAATGGACTATTTTGCATTAAAGAGTTTAAAAAACTTTTAAATAAATATAATGATAGAACTTTTAAAATTGCATCAATAACTTCTTGTTCTAATGTTACAGGAATTAAAACTCCTTACCATGATGTGGCCAAAATTATGCACCAAAATAATGGTTTATGCTTTGTAGATTTCGCTTGTTCTGGTCCTTATGTTGAAATAAATATGCATCCAGAAGATTCTGAAAGTTATCTTGATGCTATATTTTTTTCACCACATAAATTTCTTGGTGGACCAGGAACTTCGGGAGTATTGCTATTTAATAAAAATTTATATAAAAACAATGTGCCAGATTGTCCTGGTGGCGGAACAGTTTCTTGGACAAATCCTTGGGGTAAACATAAATATATTGACAATATTGAAGATAGAGAAGATGGTGGAACACCAGGATTTCTTCAAGTTATAAAGACTGCTTTGGCAATTCAGCTTAAAGAGCAAATGGGTATTGACAATATTTTAAAACGCGAACATGAAATTGTAGAGTATATATTTGAACAATTAGGAAATATAGAAAATATTAATATTCTTGCTCATGAACATAAAGATAGGTTAGGCGTAATTTCATTTTACATTACCGATTTACATTTTAACTTAGGAGTTAAAATATTAAATGATAAATTCGGAATTCAAACTCGTGGTGGTTGCAGCTGTGCAGGAACTTATGGTCATTATTTGCTTCATGTTGATCAAGAAACATCACACGATTTAATTTGTCAAATTGATTCTGGAGATTTAATTCAAAAACCTGGATGGATTAGAATGTCTATTC
>JAYTPS010000180.1:0-7464 GCA_043747155.1 Flavobacterium sp.
TAATCTTTTTGCCGAAAATGTAAAAGAAGAATATGAGAAAAATATTAAAAAATACTTCAAAACCTTATCGTTAACATGTGCTCAAAACAAAATTAAATATGTTTCAGTAAATGTTGGTGCTAATTTTGAAAAAATTCTAACAACATACTTAGTTGAAAAACAAAACTTTGGTTAAAAACATTTTGATAATAATAAAAAATATTTAAAAACTCTTGTAGATACAAAAAACGATTGTATATTTGCAACCGCATTAAAGCGATGGTTTGGTAGTTCAGTTGGTTAGAATACATGCCTGTCACGCATGGGGTCGCGGGTTCGAGTCCCGTCCAGACCGCTTAATTTGGGAAAATATTTAAAAAAGCACTTTGAAAACAAAGTGCTTTTTTGCCCAAAAAAGTCCCGATAATATGGGATAAAAATAGTTGTGTTGTTTTTGATACGCCTTTGTAAAGCGTATCACGGTTTAGTAGTTAGACCAATGAAAAGCTTTTCACTTAATTGTGAATGGCTTTTTTGTTTTTTATAACATTTTTTTTGTATAATATGTTGAAAATTTGTATATTGCAAGTTATTTTGATAAAAATTTAGGATTTTCAAAATATAAATTTTCAATATCAATAACAATCAAAACTATAAACAATATGAAAAAACTATTACTATTATTTGTATTATTTTTCTGCTCATCGGTGCTTTTTTCACAAACATTAAATCAACCTACAATATTTAATAATGTTTGTGATGAGAATAGTGATGGGTTTGCAACTTTTTATTTAACAGAAATTTCTTTTGAAATATTAAGTGGTTTAAATGCTTCTAATTTTACGGTTACACATCATCAATCTTTAGTAGATGCACAAATTGGTGTTAATCCATTATCGAGTCCTTATGTAAATATGTTAATTTATGTTCAAACAAACTTTGCAAGAGTGGTTAATATTACCACAAGTGAAGTGCAAATTTTGGCTTATGACTTAACAGTTAATCAGCCGCCACAAGCAACTCCACAAGTTTTAATAAATTGTATTAATGCAACAACTAGTTTCCCATGTTGGGATTTATTAAGTTTGGTTCCTCAAATTTTAAACGGATCTCCAAATTTTATAGTAAGTTTCCATCCAACTCAAGTAGATGCGGTAAGTAATACAAATGCAATTGCAAACCCAAACTGTTACATTAGCTCAGTTGGTTCACCAAATCAACCTCCTGTTTATTACGTAATAACTGATATAGTAACTGGCTGTACATCAGTTGGAATTGTTGAATTGATTTTTGTTGACTGTGGAACTAATTGTCCGGCAGTTTTAAATCTAGCCATAACAAATGTAACTTCAACATCAGCTTTAATTAATTGGACTGTATCTAATACTGCAATAGAATATGAAATAACAACTTTTGTTAACGGAGTTTCTTCTGGTCAAACATATTTTGCTGATAATAGTCCTTTTTTACTTACAGGATTAAACTGTAACACTGGAGTTTACACAGTTTATGTTAGATCTATTTGTTCGCAACCATCAGTTGGAGAATGGTCAGTTTTATCAATAACACCAATTCCTTGTAATGAAGCAGGAACACCAATCAACTTAAGTCAATGTTCAAATGGAGGTTCAACATGTTTTAATTTAGAAATGAATAATAGTTTTATTATGGGTTCGCTAAATCCTTCGGAATATTCAATTACTTATCATGTGTCTCAATCACAAGCTGTAAATGATGTTAATCCATTATCTTCACCATATTGTATTGCAACATCATCCCAAATTATTTTTGCAAGATTAGAAAACAATAACACATCATCTTATCAAGTGTTTCCTTTTTCTTTAATAGTTGAAGAGGTATCAAATAATATTACGACACTTACAAATATGGATCAATGTGATGATAATAATGATGGATCTGTAGTTTTTAATTTAACAACAATTCATGCACAAATAACTTCAACCAATACATTACAATATTATACCAGTTTGGCTAATGCTCAAAATATGGTTTCACCAATACTTAATCCTGTTACATTTACAGTTGCAAATACAATTACAAATACCCCAATTTTTGTTAGAGAAATTATTACAAACTCATGTGATATAATTTATACTTTTAACGCAAGAGCATTTGTAATTTGTAATACTGCATTTAATTGTAATCAAGCAAATTCTTTGTGTAGTGCTCTTGGTGTTCCTTTTAATAACACTATTAATGGAGGTACAAATGGTTCTGCAGGATGTTTAGGTTCAACACCAAATCCTACTTGGTTTTATTTACCAATAAGTACTGCTGGTAGTATTAATCTTTTAATAACACAGAGCAATACTCTAACAGGTGTTGGTAATCAAGATGTAGATTATATTATTTATGGTCCATTTAATGATCCATTAACACCTTGTAGTAGTCCAATTAATCCTAGTACAATTGTTAGTTGTAGTTATTCTGCAGCGTCAGTTGAAACAGCAGTAATTCCAAATGCTATGCCTGGACAATATTATCTAATTATGACAACTAATTTTAGTAATCAGTCTGGTTTTATTACAATTACCCAAACTTCTGGTTCTACAGGAACAATAAATTGTTCAGGATTATTGTTAAATGCATTTTTAGATTCTAATAATGATGGTACTCAACAATCAGGCGAACCTAATTTTCCATTAGGACAATTTCATTATGAGGTAAATGATAATACTATTATTCACAATGTAATATCTCCTACAGGAACTTATGGGATTTATGATATTAATGCTACTAATTCTTATGATTTATCTTATTATATAAATTCATCTTATTCTAGTAATTATAATATTAGTACCTCTTCATACAGTAATATAAATATTATTGCTGGTTCTGGAATGACAGTTTATAATTTTCCAGTTACAGTTGCTCAAACCTACAATGATTTGGTAGTTACAATCATTCCAGTTAGTGCGCCAAGACCAGGTTTTACTTATGAAAATAAAGTTATTTACACCAATCATGGTAATCAAACAGTTGCTTCTGGAACACTTACTTTTAATAAAGATTCAAATGTTACAATAAGTTCAGTTTCGCCTTCGGGAACAACCACTACAGCTTCAGGATTTACTTATAATTTTACAAATTTATTGCCATTTGAAACTAGAATGTTTACAGTTTCAATGCAAGTACCAGTAATTCCGGCAGTTAATATAAATCAATTGTTAACAAATACAGCAACAATAATTCCACTTACTGGCGATATTGTTCCTGAAAATAATTCGAGTTTGACTACTCAAATAATAATTGGTTCTTATGATCCAAATGATAAAATGGAATCTCATGGTGAACGAATTTTACATTCATCTTTCACATCTAACGATTATTTGTATTATACAATACGATTTGAAAATTCTGGAACTGCAAGCGCAATTAATGTAAGAGTAAATGATGTTTTAGATAGTCATTTAGACCAATCTTCAATAAGTATGGTTGCTGCAAGTCATCCTTATGTTATGGATAGAATTGGAAGTAGTTTAACTTGGAAATTTGACAATATTCAATTGCCTGTATCTGTAACAAATAGTAATGTTGGAAAAGGATACATAATGTTTAAAATTAAACCAATTGCTGGATATGCAGTTGGCGATATTATTCCAAATACGGCATCAATTTATTTTGATTTTAATCCTGCCATTATTACAAATACTTTTAATACAGAATTTTTTGCTACTTTAACCACCAACGAGTTTGAGAATGGAGATTTTATTTTCTACCCAAACCCAACTAGTGATTTTGTAACTATTTCGTTAAAAAATAATTCGGATTCAATAAATAAAATAACAGTTTATGATGTTTTAGGAAAATTAATAATGAATGTAAAAACTACAGCAGTTTCTGAAACTATTGATTTATCATCAGTAAATTCTGGATTATATTTTATTGAAGTAACAACTGAAAATAATTTAAAAGTTGTGAAAAAATTATTAGTTAAATAATTTTTTAAATATTTATAAAAGGCGTTCATTATTTAGTGAACGCCTTTTTTTTGAGATTTAATAATAATTTGTTATTGCAACCCAAATGAATAATATTAAAAAAGATAAACAAACCATAAATTTCATAAAACTAGATACTAAAAAACCAATAAATGCACCAAACGCGGCTTTTAATGCACCTTTTTTATCTTTAGAATTGTAAATTATTTCACCAATAAAAGCACCAATAAACAATCCAATTATAAAACCAATTGGCGGAAAAAACAATCCAATAATCAACCCAACATTTGTTCCCCAAACTCCATATTTTGTACCACCAAATTTCTTTGTACCTTTGGCAGGAATAATATAATCAAGAACTGTAATTGCTATTGTAATTAAAAAAGTAAAACCTAAAATCCAATAATTGTTTTCAATGTAATTAGTTAGATAAAGTAATAAAAGTCCAATCCAACTAATTGGTGGTCCAGGTAAAGCAGGAAGAAAGCTTCCAAAAAGACCAACTAAACAGCAAAATAAGCCAAGTGAAACCAAAATAACATCCATAAAAATAATTTTTAGTATTTTTGAAAACGAATATGAGAAAAATAATTCAAATAACGATTTTTTCTTTTTTAATTTTTTGTTTCACTAGCTCAGCTTTTGGACAAGAAAAGTCATCTTATGATTCAGATATAGTTTTAAAAGAAACATTATACACTAAATATAAAAAAGAAGTACAAGCGTTTGATAAAAAAGACTTCGACACTTTATTTTTTGAATTCTTTAGTAAACAAGGTGATAAACAAATTACACTTTCTAAAGAAGAATTTTATACTTATACGATTAAAATTGCCATATATTCTGAAAAACTCGGATTGTTATACAAATCTCAAAAAGAAGAAGCACAAAAAGCAAAACAAGATTGGTTTAGTAGAAGTTATACAGATTATTTAAATTCCAAAAAATAATACTTTGAAAAAGTTTTTAGTTTTTTTTTTAATATTACATCTTCAATCTTGTCAATATTTTGATAAGAAAGTTCCAATAGAAAGCGATTTGCTTAACAAACAGTTAAAAGAAATAAATTGGAAAGAAGTTGACCAATATCCATCAGTAGTTGAATGTGAAAAATTAACTGACGAAATCCAAAGAAAACAATGTTTTTTTCAATTTATAACGAGTTCAATTACTCAAAAGTTAAATGTAGATTCTCTTTCTGTTTTATTTCCAAAATTAGATACATTAAACTTAAATGTTACAGTAAATTCAAATGCTACAATTCTATTTCAACCACTATTCCCTAAAGATTCGGTTGGAATTAATAGAATAAAAATTGATAGTATTCTTAAAGTAAAACTTATTAATTTACCACAAGTAAATCCAGCAATAAAAAGAGGAATTCCTGTAAAAACCCAATTTATTTTACCAATAATTATTAATTCAAAATAATCATTTTTTAAAACCTCTACCTTTCCAAGAAAAGCTACCAAATAAAGAATAAATTCCAACGTAACTACAAAATAGCGGATAAATCAAACTACTTGCCAGCGGAAAAATAAATTTGCTTTTCCTCAAATATTGATTCGATTGCAACAATAATAAATAATCTATAAAATATTTAATAGCAAAAACTAGTAGCAAATTTTCCCATTTCAAAAAACCATATAAAACCATTATAAAACTAATTATTAAACTCAAATTCATCACCAAAACAACTATTGCTAAGATTTTAGAATAATTATCAGAGTAAGAGGTTGTTTTACTTGCCCAGCGAACACGTTGCATGAACAATTTATAGAGATCGTTTTCAGGTTTTGTTTTTACAATAAAATCAGTATTTTTCAAATAGTTTACCTTATCCGAATGATTTTTTATGGCTTTTTGTAATAAAAAAACATCGTCGCCACTTGCTATTTTATTGTTACCTCCAAAACCTCCAATTTCATTAAATAATTTTTTGGTGTAAGCAAAATTTGCTCCGTTACACATAAAAGGTTTTCCAATTCCAAAACTGCCAATTGTAGTTCCTTGTAAACTCAGTAAATCCAGTTGTTGAAAATGATGAAACCAATTATTTTTAGTTTTATAAACTACAGCACCAACAACCATTTCTGCATTATTTTTTTGAATAAAATTATCTAAAGTCATTAGCCAATTCTTATTTACAGTACAATCTGCATCAGTTGTAACAATCCATTCATTTTTAATTATTGGAATTGCTCTTGAAATAGCATCTTTTTTAGGTGAATTTGACAGTCTTAAATTTTCTAAAAGTGTAGTTTCAATTAAGCCATTTTCCATTCGCCATTTTATATATACTCTTTCAGAATTGTCTTTAGAAAAATCATCTACCATTATCAATTCATACAAATCTTTAGGATAATTTAAATTGGAAATTGACTTTAAAAGTTTTTGCAAATTCTTCTCTTCATTTCTAAATGGAACAATTATTGAGAATTTTGTAATTGGTTTTTCCTCAGTTCTAACAAATGTTTTCACTTTGTCAAAACCATAAATCAGTTGCAGAATAAACACAACATAAATCGCTAAAATAACAAACAATATAATTTCAATCATAGATAAATAGTTTACAAACGAATTTTCAAAAAGGCGAACAGTTTCCACTAATTTACAAAAATCATTAGATTTCACGAAATATTAATCTTAATGAACTTAAACTTCCATAATGGTTTAAAATCTTTGCGACTTAGCGTCTTCGTGGCAAAACCTTAAAAATTAAAACATAATAACTACCAAAAACCACTGGCAAAACCACATTTAAAAACCACATAAGCATAGTTACAAAAACTACAATCCATTCGTTAACGCCTAGCAAACCAAAGAAATAAATTGCTAAACTTCCTTTTAAAGCAAAATCTAAAAATTGAAAACTTGGTACAATCGAAGCTAAAAAGTAAACTGTTGTAATGGTAGCCATTAAAGTTGTGTATAGCAAATCTACATCAAATGCCAAAAACAAAAAATAATATTGATGCGAAAAAACAATGTATCTGCAAAATCCTAAAACTAAATTCTTACGATGAATTTTCTTCGGAATTTCATTAATTTTTTCTAACAAATCTTCAATAGAATATCCTTTAATTTTTATTTTTTTGGTAAAATAGGAAAACAAAAAAAATGATATTGTAACTAGTATAATTCCGACAGTCCAAAAACCAATGTTTTTGTCACACTGAGTGCAGTCGAAGTGTAACAACATCAATCCAAGAATACCAAATATTCCTGTGGCAACAATTTGAACACCATTACAAATTAAATTTAAAAATATTATTTTTTTAGCATCTTTTTTTTCATAATACAATGCTTTTCCGGCATATTCGCCAACGCCAACTGGAGTAAAAACGCCCAAAGTTAAAGCTGCAAGAACTTGTTTTGTAGCTTCATTTACAGAAATTGGTTTTACAATTTGAGCCAGATTTTGCCATTTCAGAATTTCAAAAAAACGATTTAAAAAACTAAAAAATAATATAAAAGAAATTCCGGCAAACGATTGATTTTTATTAAACAGAACAAGAAATTT
>JAYTPS010000181.1:0-7575 GCA_043747155.1 Flavobacterium sp.
CTAATTTCTAAACTAACGAATTTAACAGCCAATTTTACTGTAAAAATTACTTTTTTTCAATATTACTTTTAGAAAAAATGTAATACAAAAAACCTCAACTTCTAATTAAAGAAATCGAGGTAAATTATTAATAGAAGCGACTTATTTAATCATCAACAAACCATCAAGTTGGGCTTGCAATTGAGCATCAGATGGTCTCTTTGCATTAGCATCAACAACATTTCCTTGCGGATCAATTAATATAAATCTTGGTATAGAATTAATTCCAAACGCTTTAGTAAAATCAGACATCCAACTTTTATCTGCAAACAATTGAATTCCTCCAAGTTGCTTTTCATTAACAAATTTTACCCATTTTTCATGATCTTTCATTTCATCAACAGAAATACTTACAAATGCAATGTTTTTTCCATGATATTTTTCTTCAACCTTCTTCAATGATGGAATCTCAGCTCTACATGGTCCGCACCAAGTTGCCCAAACATCAATATAAACATATTTTCCTTTTAAATCTTCTAGTTTAGTTTTTCCTCCTGCATGATTTTCATAGTCAAACGATTTAGATTCTTTACCAGTAATTCCTTTAGTAAGTTGTGCATCTTTATATGACATTTGAATTCCTAAAAATTCTTGTGTCAAAGATTTCTTGGTTTGAATTTTAAAATTCTCATCATAAGTACCACTAGCAAGTTTTTCGAAATCTGATTTCTTTTTTGCATCAAATACTAAATAAAAAGCATCCTTGTCTTTTTCAAAATTTTGCTTTTCAAAGTTTTCATTATTAATAGTGTTTTCAGCCAGAAAATTGTTTTCTTCTGAACCAACGCCAGAAAAAACTAAAGTTTCATCAAACTCTTTGGCATCCAATTTAATATTTAAATCAAAACCTGACTTTAAAAATAACTGAGCATACTCTACTCCATCATAGAAAGAATAAAATCCGTCTTTAACTTCAATTTTATCTGCAAAGAAACCTTTATCATTAATTTTAATCTCTTTAATAGTCTTTCCCATATTATCCTTTATATAAATAATATCTCCATTTCTATTTAAAATTTGGGCTTTAAGACTAACCATACTTTGTGCTAATACAAGGTTTGAAATTAGACCAGTAATCAAGATGAACAACATTTTTTTCATAAAAAATAATTTTTAAAATTTATAACTAATTCAAATGTAGGTAATTTTTTAATTGAACAATATAGATTAACAAAAAATTTCAATTCAACTTTACCTTATATTATTGACATAAGTTTTTTACTTTTGCAAAAATTTTATTCCAAATGTATAGAAGTCATAATTGTGGCGAATTGAACGCTGCCCATATCAATCAAGAAGTTACACTTGCTGGTTGGGTTCAAAAATCAAGAGATAAAGGATTCATGAATTGGGTTGATTTACGTGATCGTTACGGAATTACTCAATTACTTTTTGACGAAAGCCGTTCACAAAAAGCAGTTTTCGAATTGGCCAAAACACTTGGAAGAGAATTTGTAGTTCAAATAAAAGGAACTGTAATTGAGCGTGAAGCTAAAAATAAAAATATAGCAACAGGCGAAATTGAAATTCTTGTAAAAGAAATGACAATTCTAAATGCTTCATTAACGCCACCTTTCACTATTGAAGATGAAACCGATGGCGGTGAAGACATTAGAATGAAATACCGTTACCTTGATATTAGAAGAAATCCTGTAAAAAATAACTTACTTTTTCGTCATAAAGTAGCAATGGAAGTTCGTAAATATTTATCAGATTTAGATTTTTGCGAAGTAGAAACTCCTTATTTAATTAAATCAACTCCTGAAGGCGCAAGAGATTTCGTAGTTCCAAGTAGAATGAATGAAGGTCAATTTTATGCTTTGCCACAATCGCCACAAACTTTCAAACAACTATTGATGGTTGGCGGAATGGATAAATATTTTCAAATTGTAAAATGTTTCCGTGACGAAGATTTACGCGCCGATAGACAACCAGAATTCACTCAAATCGATTGCGAAATGGCATTTGTAGAACAAGAAGATATTTTAAAGGTTTTTGAAGGTTTAACAAGACACTTACTTAAAGAAATAAAAGCCATTGAAGTAGAAAAATTCCCAAGAATTACCTATGATTACGCCATCAAAACCTACGGAAATGACAAACCAGATATTCGTTTCGATATGAAATTTGGTGAGTTAAACGAAGTAGCGCAACACAAAGATTTTACAGTTTTCAATGCAGCCGAATTAGTTGTAGGAATTGCTGCTCCAAATTGCGCAGCTTACACTCGTAAAGAAATTGACGCTCTAATTGACTGGGTAAAACGTCCTCAAGTTGATGCCTCAGGAATGGTTTATGTTAAATGTGAAACTGACGGAACTTTCAAATCATCTGTAGATAAATTTTACGATCAAGTAGATTTATCAAAATGGGCCACAATTACTGGCGCAAAAGCAGGCGATATGATTTTTGTGCTTTCTGGTTCTGCAGATAAAACTAGAACACAACTTTCTGCACTAAGAATGGAATTGGCAACAAAATTAGGATTGCGTAATCCAACTGAATTTGCTCCATTATGGGTTGTAGATTTTCCATTATTAGAATTAGATGAAGAAAGTGGTAGATGGCACGCAATGCACCATCCATTTACATCGCCAAAACCAGAAGACATGAAATTGCTAGCAACTAATCCAGGAAAAGTTCGAGCTAATGCTTATGATATGGTTTTAAACGGAAACGAAATTGGTGGTGGTTCTATAAGAATTCACGACAAAGCTACACAACAATTAATGTTTAAATATTTAGGATTTACCGAAGAAGAAGCACGTAATCAATTCGGATTTTTGATGGATGCCTTCCAATTTGGTGCTCCACCACATGGAGGTTTAGCTTTTGGTTTAGACAGATTAGTTGCAATTCTTGGCGGACAAGAAACCATTCGTGACTTTATTGCTTTCCCAAAAAACAATTCAGGAAGAGATGTTATGATTGATGCGCCATCTGAAATTGATGATGCACAACTAAAAGAATTACATATAAAAATTGAATTGAAGTAATTTATATCAAATTCGCAACTTATTAGATAGCAACAATTTAAAAATTAATAAATTGTTGCTTTTTTAATTAATTTAATACGATATTTAAAATATTTATCTGAAAATCATTTAATTAGAATCACAAATTATCGCCATCGTTTTAACATTTTATTTAATTTTTGTTTGCTATGTCATAAATAAGTATATCTTTGACCATTATTAATTATTTTATATTACACACAATGCGCACAGGAACAGTTAAATTTTTCAATGAATCAAAAGGTTACGGATTCATTACAGATGATGAAAATGGAAAAGACATTTTCGTTCATGCTACAGGTATTAAGGCAGAAAACTTAAACGAAGGAGACAAAGTTTCTTACGAAGAAGAAGAGGGAAGAAAAGGTAAAGTTGCAGCTCAAGTAGCTGTAATCGAAGACTAATATATATTATTTTTTGGTTACCTCAATGTCTAAACGCTCTGATAATTTCAGAGCGTTTTTTTTTATAAATTAATTTTCTATTTAGAAAGGTTTTAAATAACTAAATTTGTATAATAAATAACAAACGTTTATCCATTCATTTTTGTGAATTAAATAATGCGATGTATATTTGTAGCTAATTTACAAAACGTTAATATTTTAGCTATATGCAGTCAACTCAAATCGATTATTTACCAATATTAATGCAAGCAGGTTTAGCCATTGGATTTGTAGTTGCAACTATTATTGGCTCTAGCTTTTTAGGACCAAAGAGACACTCCAAAAACAAAGATAAAAATTTTGAATGTGGAATAGAATCTGTTGGTAATGCTCGTATTCCGTTTTCAGTAAAATACTTTCTAGTTGCAATTCTATTTGTTCTTTTTGATGTAGAAGTTATCTTTCTATATCCATGGGCAGTAAATTTCAAAGAACTAGGTGTTGACGGAATGATTAAAATGGTTATTTTTATGTTATTGCTTTTAGTTGGTTTCTTCTATATTATTAAGAAGAAAGCACTAGAATGGGAATAAATAATAGTATATATTAGATTTTAAATTTCAATATATTAAAATCTTTATAAAATTTAGTAAAAAAATATTTGATATTAAATATCTAATATCTGAAATGGAAAACAAAACAAATATGGTTGCTCCGCCAGAAGGAGTTACAGGCGAAGGATATTTTGCAACAAAACTAAACGATGTTGTTGGATTGGCTCGTGCCAATTCGCTTTGGCCTTTACCTTTTGCAACTTCATGTTGCGGTATTGAGTTTATGGCAACAATGGCATCACACTACGATTTAGCACGTTTTGGCTCAGAAAGAGTTAGTTTTTCTCCTCGTCAAGCAGATATGCTAATGGTAATGGGAACTATTTCTAAAAAAATGGCTCCAATTTTACGTCAAGTTTACGAACAAATGGCTGAACCTCGTTGGGTTATTGCAGTTGGTGCTTGTGCAAGTTCAGGTGGTGTTTTTGATACATACTCAGTATTGCAAGGAATTGATAAAGTTATTCCAGTTGATGTTTATGTTCCAGGTTGTCCTCCAAGACCAGAGCAAATTGTAGATGGTGTAATGCAATTGCAAGAATTAGTAAAAAACGAATCTGTTCGCAGAAGAAGTTCTCCAGAATATAAAGAATTATTAGCTTCTTATAATTTATAATATGGCATTAGAAACGGCAAAAATACAAGAAATTCTAACTCAAAAATTCGGTAACAAAGTACTTAATTTTGTAATGAGTAGAGATATTTTTTCTTTAGAAGCAACTCCAGATGCAATTCATGAAGTAATTAGAACGTTAAAAGTTGATGGAAGTTTAAATTTTCACTTCTTAACAGATTTATGCGGAATTCACTATCCAGATAATGATAAAGATCATCAGTTTTCGGTTGTTTACCACTTGCACAATTGGATTGAAAATGTGAGACTTAGAGTTACAACTTATTTACCAGAAAATCCAGAAGTAAATACCATGACCGATTTATTTCTTTGTGCCAATTGGATGGAAAGAGAAACTTGGGATTTCTATGGAATTGTTTTCACAGGTCACCCACAATTGAAACGTATTTTAAACATGGACGAAATGGTGTCGTTTCCAATGCGAAAAGAATTCCCAATGGAAGACAGCGGAAGAACTGACAAAGACGATCGTTTCTTTGGAAGAACAGTACAAAAAATATAAAACAAAATAAATAATTCAACATTATAAAATGTCAGACTTATTATTATTACCAGAGCATCGATATGCCAAAGTTATTGAACGAACTCGCAACGAAGACGGAAGCGAACTTTCAATATTAAATCTTGGCCCAACGCATCCAGCAACACATGGTATTTTTCAAAATATCTTGTTAATGGATGGCGAACGAATTCTTGATGCAGAACCAACAATTGGATACATTCACCGTGCATTTGAAAAAATTGCCGAAAATCGTCCTTTTTATCAAGTAAATGTATTAACAGACAGAATGAACTATTGTTCTTCTCCTATCAACAACATGGCTTGGTGGATGACGGTAGAGAAATTATTACAAATTGAAGTCCCACAACGTGCTCAATATTTAAGAGTTATTGTAATGGAATTGGCTCGTATTACCGATCACTTAATCTGTAATTCTATTCTTGGAGTTGATACTGGTGCATATACAGGTTTCCTTTATGTATTTCAATTCAGAGAAAAAGTTTATGAAATTTACGAAGAAATTTGTGGTGCTCGTTTAACAACAAATATGGGCAGAATTGGTGGTTTCGAAAGAGATTGGTCTGAAGCTGCTTTCAAAAAATTAGACACTTTTTTGATTGATTTTCCAATTGCTTGGAAAGAATTTGAAAACCTTTTCGAAAGAAATAGAATTTTCATTGATAGAACAGTTAATGTTGGACCAATTACAGCTGAAAAAGCAATGCAATATGGCTTAACAGGACCAAATTTACGTGCAGCAGGAATTGATTATGACGTTAGAAAAGCTCAACCCTATTCTTCTTACGAAGATTTTGAATTTGATATTCCAGTAGGAAAATCAGGCGATACTTACGATAGATTTTGTGTAAGAAATGCCGAAGTTTGGGAAAGTTTAAGTATTATTAAACAAGCATTAGCAAAATTACCAGAAGGACCAATTCACGCTGATGTTCCTGATTATTATTTACCTCCAAAAGAAAATGTTTACAATAATATGGAAAGTTTAATTTATCACTTTAAAATTGTGATGGGTGAAGTTCCAGTTCCAGTAGCAGAAATTTATCATCCTGTAGAAGGTGGAAATGGAGAATTAGGATTTTACTTAGTAACCGACGGAAGCAGAACACCATATCGTTTACATTTTAGAAGACCTTGCTTCATTTACTATCAAGCATATACAGAAATGATTAAAGGCGGAATGTTATCAGATGCAATAGTAATATTATCAAGTTTAAATGTAATTGCAGGAGAACTTGATGCGTAGAGATTTTTGATTTCAGATTTTTGATTTTTGATTTCAGATTTAAAAAATAAAAAAAACTTTGTGACTTAGTGCCTTTGTGGCAAAAGAAATAAAAATGGAAAGAACACAATATAAACAAGAGATAAATATAACTGAAGCATTAATGACTCGCATTAAAGAGTTAATCAGTCATTATCCTGCAGATAAAATAAAATCGGCTTTATTACCAGTTTTGCACGAAGTTCAAGATGCTCACGACCATTGGCTAAGTTTTGAATTACAAGATAAGGTAGCCGAAATTTTAAACATAAAACCAATTGAAGTTTACGAAGTTGTTTCGTTTTATACAATGTATAACCAAAGACCAATTGGAAAATATATGTTTGAATTTTGCCAAACATCACCATGTTGTCTTAACGGAGTTGAAAATTTAATGGATTACACTTGCAATAAACTAGGTGTAAAAGTTGGAGAACCAACACCAGACGGAATGTTTGAAGTTCGTGGCGTAGAATGTCTTGGCGCTTGTGGTTACGCACCAATGATGCAACTTGGAGATTTTTATCAAGAGCATTTAAACGAAGAAAAAATAGATCAGTTAATTGCTGATTGTAGAGATAATAAAATCAACTTATTAGAAAAATAAGAAATGAAATTAACAGCTTCTCAAATAAATCAAATTAAAATCTTTTTTTCAGATAAACCTGCAAAAAAAGTATATTTATTTGGTTCTTATGCAAGAGGTGAAGCAGATGAAAATAGTGATATTGATTTATTAATCGATTGGGATTATTCAAAAATTTATGGATTTGATTATATAATGTGGAATCAAGAAATAAAAGAATTATTAAAAAAAAAAGTAGATTTTGTTTCCGTAAAATGGATTTCGCCATTAATAGAAAGTTATGTTGATAATGATAAAATCTTGATTTATGAAGCATAATTTAGGTGACGAAAACAGAATCAAACATATATTAGAAGCAATATCTGACATTGAATTATTCATTAAAAATGTTACTATTGAAGATTTTGTAGAAAATAAAGAAAAAAGATTAGCCGTAGAACGTTTAATAGAAATAATCGGAGAAGCAACAAATCATCTTTCTGAAGAACTAATTTATACTTCAAATTCTTCTACGCCTTGGA
>JAYTPS010000182.1:0-6412 GCA_043747155.1 Flavobacterium sp.
TGTATCTAACTGCGGGGTGGTATTTGTTGGCGTCGTTGGCTTACTGTTCAATGCTGCACCAACAGCAATATCGCAACGATGACCAGGTTGACCATGCGAAGGATTCATTCCTTTGGCAACTTTTATTGGTTGAACAACAGGTTGCCCAACAGTTGTGGTTTGCGTCATTGAAGTTCCTGAATTTTGATTCATTATGGTATTTGGGTTTGCTCCATTTTCATTTGGTTGCACTGGCTGAATAATAGTATTAGTTGCAACACTATCTGTAGCAACCAATGCTGTATCTGTAACTGTAGTTTCACTTTCTTCTGTAACTTCTTGAGCTTCTTTTTTACAAGAACTCAACGTAAACATAGTTATAACCAATAGTGCAATTATCTTTTTCATAATAACTTTTTTAGAATATCAAATATAGTGGTTTTTTTGGTTGGAAATTTATTTGGGTTTGTTAAAATGAGAAAGAAAATATTAATTAAACTTCTTCAATACCTAATAATTTTAAAAACTCAAAAGTTCCATCGTACATAAAAGTTGGTCTTGTAATATCCTCTTCATTACCTTTTGGAACAAAAATAATCATTCCTTGTCTTGCTCTAGTTAACAAAACTCTATAAGAATTAATTAAATATTTTATAATTTCTTCATTAATAACATTTTGCCACTTTGTCCCTTTAAATTTTCTGAAATTCCAGTCATTTTCATCATAAAATAAATCTCCATCCCAAGCAACGCATATCCAATCTAACTCTAATCCTTGAATATCAAATTCAGTTGCAACTTCTTCTAGAAAATAAGATGATCTTATATCATTTTTATCATTTAAAAACCAATTTGGCGCATCTACTTTTACTTTAACATTTAATCCGAAAGGTCTCAATCTAATTGCTCCAGAAAATGCTACAATACCACTTCTTTCAGAACCTTTAGTTTTATTTATTAACCATTTTTTAGCAGTTGCTAAATCCCGAGTAATTTTAATTGGGTATTCGTTTTTAATATAATTCAAATAAATATTCTTTGCTTTTATTACATCATTATTAATAATTTCTTGAATGAAATCTGATAATTTAGCACTTCTAAATGACCTTAAAGAAACTGACAAATGAAGTTCATCTTTTTTTGTAGCATTTCTATTTTTTAATATTGTTAATGCATTTTCATCTTTAATGTAATTACTATCTTCAATAATTTTTGAAGAAAAATATAAATCCCAATCCTTAAATTTTTCTTCAAATGGACTAATCCATTCTTCTAAACCAGCTTCACCTGTATTAATCTCTTGTCCACCACCAATTAAACAAACAATAGTACACCAAGTTTTATGTCTATCCATTACTTCAATTAGAAATTCAGGTTCCGATTTATTAAAATCAGAAATTCCTTTGTTCCTTTTCATAAAATTTGACGCTTGTTCTTTTGTCCAAGCTCTTTGTGCTTCATCAAAAATTGTTACTTTTTCAATTGGTGCGGTTAAATCTTTTGTATATTCATCTCGAAAATGATGTATATTTTGAATAAAAGATTTTACTTCATTTTTAGCAGTATCTTTTGTAATATTAAAATTGTTTTCTTTTGCAGTTTTAACTTTGTCTTTGTTAATGCTTCTTTTAAAACATCAACCAATGGACCATTTCCGGAAAGAAAAACTGCGTGCTCTTCTTTTTCATAATTAGACCTTAAATTAGCGATATTTAGTCCCGCCAATGTTTTACCTGCACCTGGAACACCAGTAATAAAACAAATTGATTTTTTGTTATTTAACTTTGAAAAATCTATAATATTTGAAATGCAATTTGATGTTACAGATAAATTTTCTGCACCTGAATCACTTCTAGAAATTTCTTCGACATTATGTTTTTTATATAATGCTGTTGCTGCTTCAATAATTGTTGGAGTTGGTTTATAAATTGAATTCTCCCAATAGTTACTATCTATATTTTGAAATTCTTTAAACTTAATTAAAGTCGAATTTATTACATCTAATAAATTATCTGAATTTGCACAAATTGTTTCATATAAATTATCTATACTTTTTTTATAAACATTTTGGACTTCTAAAGCTTTATCAGCTATTAGTATTGGAATAATAATTTTATTATGGCTACCTTCGTGAAAATTATTTAAATCTAAACCATAATCAAATGCTTGATCCAAAGCATATTTATCATAAACTTCAGAACCTATTTTAAATTCAAGAACAAAAATACTATTACCAATAATTAATATATTATCAACTTTTTTACCCATTCTTGGTATAGTAAATTCAAAGTATACCTTTCCATTTAATGTTGATAATTGATTTTTTAAAATCTTAACTTGAGTCTTCCATGCATTAGATTGTTGAATTGAAAGTTTATTCAAATCATAATTACCTGAGATTTTCCCATAAATTGTATCAGAATTTTCAGCAACAAATTCGTTAATGAAATTTGTGTAGTAAGCTCTATTCATCAAAAAAATCTTTGATGTTGATATTGAGAGCTTTTGCTAATCTTTCAAGAATTTCAATTGAAACATTTCGTTCTCCTTTTTCAATTGTAGGCAAATATGTTCTATCAATTTCAGATAAATTTGCTAACTTTTCTTGAGAAAGACCTTTTAATTTTCTAAACTCTTTTACTTTGTTACCAACTCTTTGTTTAATATTCATTTAACAAATATTCTAAAATGTAGAGTATATTGCAACGGAGTATAGTCGGTATTTTTTTATTGTTTGAATTATATTATCAGATTAATAACCTTAATGAAAATATTAAAATCTAAAAATTTGAATTATAATTTATCTAAAAATCACAACCTAAAAACACTATCCTCTCTTCAACCAACCAGTAACACTCATCCTTCTCTCATTAGTAACCAAAACCTCATGAACCAATTCATTACTTTTAAAGAAAACCGTCTTACCTTGCGTTGGTGCGATTTTTTGGTTGTTTTCTTTATTATGAATTAGCAATTCGCCACCATCTTCAATTTTCCAACTGTCGTTTAAGTAGGAAATCATAGAGAATTTTCTACTGGTATTGTCTTGAAATTGGTCTAAATGTTTGCGGTAAAAACTTCCTTTTTCATACAACGAATAATGAAATTCATAATCGGTAATTCCTGCATAGCATTCTTGGTTCAAATACAAAATAAAAGCTTCAATTTTTTCAAAAAATTCATTTTCAAATTGGTTATTGTGCTTTTTATCCAACCAATAAATTACATCGTTTCGTATTTCAGTGTTATGAATTAATTTGTCTGCATTGCCTGTTCCTGCTGTAAGTAGCAAGTGTTTCTCATTCAGCGAAAGCAAATTTTCTTTTAAATGATTCGCCAGTTCATCACTTATAAAATGATTTGCAATACCAACATTATTTTCTATGTAACTTGCAATTAAAGTTTCAAAGCTGTTTTCCATTGTATACACACACTCGATTTTACTAGTATCTTGGCAAGGTAGTTTATTAAAAATCAGAATAGATAATTAATCATGAACTTTAAACGTATCAATTTATAAGTTTGATTGCATTACATCAAAACAAAAATCTAATAGAACGTAATTTTTTAGTACTTTTATAAAAACTATTAAACATGAAAAAATATATTTTACTAGTATTAGTTATTACAGCTTGTTCTTCTAAAAAAGATTTGCCAAAAACAGAAGAACAAAATATTGTAATCATGCTCAATGGTTGGCACAAAGCTGCTGCTAATGTAAATTTTAATGCCTATTTTGATGTTCTTACAGATGATGCCATTTATATTGGAACTGATGCAACCGAAAATTGGTCTAAAAAAGAATTTGCAGCATTTGCAAAACCTTATTTCGATAAAGGAAAAGCATGGAATTTTACAGCCATGAAAAGACATATCTACTTTAGTGAAGATAAGAAAACTGCTTGGTTTGATGAATTGCTAAACACTCAAATGAAAATTTGTCGTGGTTCTGGTGTTTTAGTGAAAATTAATGGCGCTTGGAAGATAAAACACTATGTATTATCAATGACAATTCCAAACGATAACGCTGATGAAGTTGTAAAAATTAAAACTCCAATTGAAACCAATTTAATCAATTTGTTAACCAAATAATCGCGCTTATTTTAAATTTTCCAGCATTATTTTAGTCATAGAATCTAGTTCGAACTGATGTTTCCAATTCCAATCATTTCTAGCATAAGAATCATCAATTGAAGCCGGCCAACTATCGGCAATCTTCTGGCGAAAATCTGGCTTATAGGTAATTGTAAAATCTGGAATGTGTTTTTTTATTTCTTCGGCAATTTCTGCAGGTGTAAAACTTATTCCAGATAAATTATAAGAAGAACGAATTTTTACATCGTCAACATTGGCTTGCATGATTTCTACAGTTGCTCTTATGGCATCGTCCATATACATCATCGGTAATTTAGTATTTTCAGATAAAAAACATTCAAATGTTCCTTTTTCCAATGCTTTGTGATAAATATCTACTGCATAATCGGTTGTTCCGCCACCAGGTTCGGTTGTCCAACTGATTAATCCAGGATAACGAATGCTTCGCACATCAACTCCATATTGATGATGGTAATATTCACACCATCTTTCGCCTGTTTGTTTAGAAATTCCATACACAGTTGTTGGTTCCATTATAGTAAATTGTGGTGTATTTTCTCTTGGTGTTGTTGGTCCGAAAACCGCAATACTTGATGGCCAAAATATTTTTTTTATTTTTTTAGCTTTCGCCAAATTCAATACATGAAACAACGAATTCATATTTAAATCCCAAGCAAAAGCCGGGTTTTTTTCGGCTGTTGCCGATAGTAAAGCTGCCATTAAATAAACATCTGTAATTTGATATTGCTCAATTAAATGCTCAATTTGATTATAATCTAAGGCGTTTACAACTTCAAATATTCCGTTGTTTACAATATCATTATTTAGCTTTCTAATGTCAGATGCAATTACATTATCGTTTCCGTAAATACTTCGCAACTTTGTGGTTAATTCGGTTCCAATTTGTCCGCAAGCGCCAATTATTAATATTTTGGTAGTCATTGTATGTTTGTTTGAATTACAAATATAAGATTTTCGTTTGTGGTTTTATTAAAATGAATTCATCAAACTTCTAATTTTATGACTTTCAACTTCTAATTTTATAACTGCTTTCACACAATCTCTAAAACTAAACTACTACTTTTGTATTTTTGTAATCAAAAAGTATTTTCTAAAATGAAATTCAAATCAATTTATATACTTCTTTTTTCTATGTTGCTTTTTTCATGTCAAGATGATTCGAAACAAAGACAAATAGAACAAGTAAAAGAAGCTAAAAAAAAACAAACCGTTTTTGAAAACATTAATCGTGGTTGGATTTTTGATATTACTCCAATCGATCCAACAACTCAATCTAAAATAACTGGATGGAACGAATGGCGCAATTTTCTTGCCGAAATAAATCAGAAACCCAAAAGTTCTATTGGTGCTTTTCAGAAAAAAGCAGCTACACTTTCTAAAAAAGTTGTCGAACTCAATAATAACATTCCATCCGAATTCAATAAACCTCAAGTTAAAGCAAGAATTGGTGTTATTACTACTAAAATAAAAGCAATGGCTTTATTTATTAATTTAAATCAAATTCCAGATAAAAAAGTGGTAAAACTCGTTGGCGAAATAAACATGGAAATTGAATACATGCAATTGCAAATAGAAGAAATTGTTAGACGAAGCCAAATTCCTAGAGAAGATGGCGAACCTAACATAATTAGTATAAAAGACACCACAAGAGCAATTCCTAATATTCAGATTCCAAAATAATATTTTGAGTAAAAGCAACATCATTTCTGTTTACCAAAAATCGGCTAAAGTTCAATTATTAGCTAAAACATTGGAACAACACGATTCCAAAATAAATATAAAAGGTTTATTGGGTTCGGCGTTGTCATTTGTCATTCAAGCAACTTTTGAAAAATCTGAATTACCTTTTCTTTTATTATTCAACGATAAAGAAGAAGCTGCCTATTATTTAAACGATTTAGAACAATTAATCAACGATCAAGATGTACTTTTTTATCCTGGTTCTTATCGTCGTCCTTATCAAATTGAAGAAACCGATAATGCTAATGTTTTATTGCGTGCCGAAGTTTTAAACAGAATAAATTCAAAAAAAAAACCTGCCATAATTGTTTCCTACCCCGAAGCAATTTTTGAAAAAGTGGTTACTAAAAAAGAGCTAGAAAAAAACACTTTAAAAATTTCGGTCAATGATAAAATTGCAATCGATTTTATAAACGAAGTATTATTTGAATATAATTTTAAACGAGTAGATTTTGTAACCGAACCAGGCGAATTCTCTGTTCGTGGCGGAATTATTGATGTTTTTTCGTTTTCTAATGACAATCCTTACAGAATAGAATTTTTTGGAAACGAAGTAGATAGTATTAGAAGTTTCGAT
>JAYTPS010000183.1:0-2354 GCA_043747155.1 Flavobacterium sp.
GGTTGGAAGTAATGAATATTCTGATAAAACAGATTTTACGGCCAACATAATTCGTGACATTTCTCCACCAGAAGCAACTTTTTTTAACAACCCAAAATTTGAACCTTTATTAGCAGAAAAAAGAAATTCAATTTCATCTTTTCCGTTTTTAAAATAGGTCTGTGATTGGTTTAAATTAATTTCAAATCTAGCATTTATCATTCCCAATTGTTCCAATATTAACTCAAGTTTTTTAGTTAATAATGGTATGGCTATTTCTCTATTGTTATGAATTTTTAATGCAAAATTATTTAATTCGGTTTCTATTGTTTCAATTTGTTTTTCAATTGAATTTATTTTTGATTCTATGGTTGAAACTGAAACTACTTTATTATCTAAATCATTTTGAATTTCTAATAACTCATCAATTGTTGTTACTTGATGCTTTTTTTGAAGTGAGTATAAAAATTGCAATTTGGTATTGGTTAATTCTAATTCGTCAGGATTTGAAAAAATGTTTTCAGATAGTATAATTAATTCTTTTTCAATATCGTCAAATTCAATTAAAACACTTGATATTCTTTCATTTAAAATTAAGTATTCTGATGAAAACGAAGCTATTTTTTGAATTGAATGTTTAATTTCTTTTAAATTTTTATTTACTCCAAATTGTTCTTCATTTGCTAATGAAATTGATTTTGAAATATTTTCTTTAATAAATTCAACATTATTAAGTTTTTCATAATTACTTTCCAACTCTTCTTGTTCACCAGATTTTAAATTAGCAGACAACAATTCTTCTAGTAAAAAACTATTGTAATCTTGCTCTTTAACAACTGTTTGAAGTAATTCAGTTGCATTTTTTAGTTCGATTTTCAATTTTTTATATTCTTTTAATTTGTTAGAATAATTAAAAATCAGATCAATGTTTAGAGCAACCGAATCTATTATTTGAAACTGAACACCATCATCAGAAAGTTCATGGGTTTGATGTTGCGAATGTATATCAATTAAGTAATTACTCAATTCTTGTAATTCGTTTAAATTTACTGGAGTATCATTTATAAAAGCACGAGATTTACCTGAGGATAATATTTCTCTACGTATGATTGTTTCTACTTCATAATCTAAATTGTTGTCTTGAAAAAATGACTTTAAATTATAATTTTTAATTTGAAAATGTGCTTCAATAATACACTTTTCATCTTTATTTTTTAAGGAGGACAAATCGGCACGTTTTCCTAAAACTAAACCTAATGCACCAAGTAAAATTGATTTTCCTGCTCCAGTCTCACCAGTAATTACAGAAAATCCATCAGTAAATTGAACTGATAATTTTTCTATCAATGCAAAGTTTTCGATAGATAAAGATGTAATCATTTATAAAATTTAATTAAAGAAAATTAAAATTTAATCTTTGACCATTTATTAGAATTAGTTGGAGATATTTTATTTAAATTTTCAACTAAATCTGAAATAGGAACGGTTGGTCCGCCAGAAAAAACTGAAACAATTTCGTCAACTTTAGCGTCAAAAAAGGTTCTAGTTAAGTATGAATTTGGGCGAATAGAATATAATTTACTAATATTTAAAAGTGATTCCTTGATTGATTCTTTAGAAGTTTTTAAATCTTTATGCATAGAATCTAATCCTTCATAATGGTAGGAAAATAAAGTTTCGCGATAAGCACTAAGTGTTGGTGCTAAAATATCATTTATCAAGAAAAATCTATTATTATTTTTTTCAGATTGCGACCAACCTTTAAAACCGCTTGGAGCAGCTTGATTTACTATATCTTGTGCCGATTGAAAATAATCGCTTCCTCCATTTAATGAAAAAGTATCAGCATCAGATCCAATTATTAAATAACTATAAAAAGCTAAAACCGATATAAGATTACTGTCAAAACTGTTAGGATTATATGTTATGTTCTCAAATTCTATGTATCTAAAACTAAAATCTTTATCATTAATATTAATTAAAGGTGAGGAATAGGTTGAATTGAAAACTGGTCTTGAAGATTGTACTTGTAAAGAAGCATTAAATTGGTTAGAATCAAATGAATTAACTATAATAAACATTGAACAATTAATCTTTTCTTTTTGTTGATAAGATTGTTCTGTCCAAACCGTTTTATTCATGAAATCATTTAATGAGGTTTGCAAGTTTTTAAAAATTTGGGTGTTTACATTAGTAACTTTATCATAATTAACTGTAACCGTACAATTTAACTCTTGACTTTTAACAAAAGTTACTACAAACAATATTAATATTAAAAAAAATTTACGCATAGAAATGTTGAATTACTTTGTTAATTATATCGTTTGCAACTTCTTCTTTAGATTTCAATTCCATTGGTTCAATATTGAAATTAC
>JAYTPS010000184.1:0-6801 GCA_043747155.1 Flavobacterium sp.
TTTTATTTTTTCCAAGGAGTTATACCTTCTATTTCCACAACTTCAAGTATTTTATCTGAGAAATAAATACCACTATCAAGTTCTTTAATATTTAATTCAATTGATACTTTTTTATTTTGTTTTTGTAAGTCTCTTAAGTTGAATGATTTTACTTTTTCATATTCATTATCCGTTAAAAAAATTTGTTTATAATTGTCTTCAATTTTAAGATTTATAAATGGCGTTTTTAATAGATTTAACTTTCTGAGTTTAATAAAATATTTAAAAATATAAGTGTTTTTAGAATCTTCATTTTTTAAACTCAAAGAGTCTAGCATTAGTTCTGTTTTTTTAGCTTGATTTGAATACATTCCAGATGATGGCATTACGTTTATCAATTTAAAAAATAAATCTCCTTTAACTTTTTCTGATTTCAAATTACATGAAAACAAAAAAAAGACAACTATTAGGTTTGTGATAGTTTTCATAAAAAATAATTTTATACAAATTTAATGACTGGTTGACTTTTTAATAAGTTTAATTTGCTTAATATTGAATTTTAAATGATTTATTATTGGTAAGAATTTTGAATTTAAGCCAACATCCTTCAATGCAATATTATATGTAAATATTCGATAACGATACCATAGAATTGCTTAGTGCAAATATTATATGATGATATCCACTAGATAGACTATATTACAACGTCTCCTTCAACCATTTATAAAATTCACTTTGCCAAACCATAGCATTTTGTGGTTTTAACACCCAATGGCTTTCTTCTGGAAAATATAGAAATTTGCTTTTAATTCCGCGCAATTGTGCTGCTTGAAACGCTTCTTGTCCTTGACCAATTGGCACTCTAAAATCTTTTCCGCCTTGAATAATTAATATTGGTGTATTCCATTTATCTACAAAATTTATAGGATTGAAAGTAGTGTACGATTTTTGAGCAATTTTATTTTCTTTTTCCCAGTATGCTCCACCAAAATCCCAGTTGTTAAAGAAAACTTCTTCGGTTGTGCCAAACATACTTTGAGTATTAAAAACGCCATCGTGGGCAATAAAACTCTTGAAACGATTGTTGTGAATTCCGGCCAAATAAAACACTGAATAACCACCATAACTTGCTCCAACTGCGCCAATACGAGTTTTGTCTACATAATTTTCTTTGGCAACATCATCAATTGCCGAAAGGTAATCGTTCATAACTTGTCCTGCCCAATCGCCTGATATTTGTTCGTTCCATTCGCGACCATGACCATACATACCGCGACGGTTTGGTGCGACAACAACATAACCTTGCGATGCCATTAATGAAAAATTCCAACGAAACGAATAACTTTGTGTTAATGGAGATTGTGGTCCACCTTGACAATATAATAGTGTTGGATATTTTTTGGTTTTATCAAAATTTGGAGGAAGAATTACCCAAACCAACATTTTTTTTCCATCAGTAGTTGTTACATATCTTCTTTCGTATTTTGGTAATGATAATTTACTGTAAGTTTCATTATTAACTTTTGTAAGTTGCAGCCACGTTTTTTTCTTTAAATTGTATGAATAAATTTCTAATGCATGGTTCATATCAGTTCTGTTTAAAATTGCAGCTTCACCAGAAATATCTATAATATCGTGCACATCAAAATCGCCATTTGTAAGTTGTTTTACATTTATTGCTTTTTTAGTTAATCCCGGAAAATTTACTTCAAACAATTGTGTTGTTCCATCTATTGGCGCAATAAAATATACTTTTTTACCATCTTTACTCCACTGAAAACTATTTACAGATCCATCCCAAGATGCAGTTAAGTTAACATCAATTGCATTGAAACGAACTATTATATCATTTTTATCTGCTTCATAACCATCACGTTTCATTTGCAACCAAGTTAAATTACCAGTTGGTGAAAAACATGGATTCATATCGTAACCCAAATTGCTTTGGGTTAAATTTTTGGTTGTTTTAGTTTCTAGATTGTATTCATATAAATCGGTATTGGTAGAAATGGCATAATCGGTTCCAAACTTCTTTTTGCAAACATAAATAATGCTATTTCCTTTTGGCGACCAAATGTAATCTTCATCACCACCAAATGGTTTTTGTGGAGCATCAAATGGTTCGTCTTTCATGATATCAATTGGCGCAGCAAGTTTAACATTAGGTGCTGGAATTCCTCCATAAAAAACGTGGTTTACAGTTCCGTCATTCCATGTGTCCCAATGACGATAATCTAAAGCTGTATAGATTTGAACATCAGATTTTGTTAGTTCTGGATAAAAATCCTTCCCTAAAACTTTATTAACTTTTACTTCTTGTGTAGATAAAACATACTGTCCATTTGGCGAAATGTTTTTGTCTAAAATTAAATCGTTAGGTTCTTTTACCTCTGTTGGGTTTCCTCCAATTATAGAAATTGAATAAAATTTAGAAGTTGATTTATTGTCTTCCATTACTGGAGTTGCAACTTTGTAAACTATACTCTTTTTATCTTTAGAAATTCCTAAAACCGATATTCTGCCTAACTTCCATAATGTTTCTGGCAACAAAACATTTTGTGCTTGTACTGCTATACTCATTGTGCTGAAAATTATAAATAATATTTTTTTCATATATTCTGAATTTATCTCAGAATCTTAAAATTCTGAATGTTTTATTAATTGGATAAATGTAAC
Organism: Flavobacterium sp.; assembly: GCA_043747155.1. GTDB lineage: Bacteria > Bacteroidota > Bacteroidia > Flavobacteriales > Flavobacteriaceae > Flavobacterium. Next base: position 2,656 of record JAYTPS010000184.1, read on the forward strand.
TAAATTAATTTTACAAAAAAAGCCCTACTTTTCAGTACGGCTTTTATAATAACTTATTTAAAATTTATTGTTTAATAAAACGTTTTACAGTTGAGCCATTTGCGTTAAAAACTTCAATTAAATAAGTTCCTGCAGTTAATGAACCAACATTAATACTTTGATTTTCAATTTTTCCTTTTCCTAATTCTTGTCCCATAATGTTATAAATTCTGTAATTTGAATCAACATCCAGATTTGAAATATTTAATACATAACCATTTACAGGATTTGGATATAAATTGAAAGAAATTGAATTGTTAGTAGCATCTTCCATTCTTGCAGTTAACGAAATGTTTACTGTATAATCTTCAACTTGACCATAAGTAAACGAACCACATGAAGACGTTGGCGTTGCATTATAATTCATTTTTACTCTCATTCTTGTTGAACCAAGTGTTGCAGTTGCAGGAACAGTAAACGAACCAGAAACCGGAGTTACAGTTGTTGCTGCTCTTGTGTAAACTGTTTCGCCAGCATCAGTAAATACACCATTTTGGTTGTAATCAATATAAACTGCATAACCTTCGGCATAAACAGTTGCTGTCCAGGTTGGAGTTATTGTAATTGTGTTTGCACTACTTCTAACAAGATTTGTAGAAATTGCTGTAAAGTTCTCGTAACCTGCAGTTCCAGTTGATGCATTGTTAATAGTTCCTAATTGAACTCTACCAATTCTTTCATCATTAGTATTTGTAGCTGCAGAAGTACAATAGGTTACAGTAGGAGTTACAGATGTTGTAACACTAACAACATTACTTGCCACTGAAACATTACCGGCTGCATCTTTTGCCTGAACATAAAAAGTATATACAGTAGATGCTGTTAAACCATTTACTGCAAATGTTGTAGCCGTTGTAGTTGAACCTAATAAAGTTGAACCTCTATAAACATCATATCCAGAAACACCAATGTTATCTGTAGCACCAGACCAAGATAAATTGGTTGTTGTTGCTGTTGTTCCAGAAGCTGATAATGTTGGTGCTGTTGGCGCTGTTGTATCTGCAACAGGCGCAAGAGTTGTAACTGAAACTGAATTGCTATCTGCCGAAACATTTCCTGCAGCATCTTTTGCTCTTACTGTAAATGAGTAAGTTGTTGAAGCTGTTAAACCTGTTGCGGCATAAGTTGTAGATGCAGTTGTTGTTAACAAAGTTGTACCTCTATAAACATCATATCCTGTTACAGCAACGTTATCAGTCGCACCAGACCACGATAAATTGGTTGTTGTTTGAGTTGTTCCAGAAGCAGATAAAGTAGCTGCTGTTGGTGCAATTGTATCTGTTGAACCAGCTGTGATTGTAAAATTAGTGTTAGAAACATCAAAGAAAATATGATTGCTTCCTTTCACCATAATTCTATTTGTAGTTCCGGCTGTGTTTGGAATTGTAACTGTTTGTGTTCCATCATTTGGAGTTGCAGCTAATAAAGTTGACCAAGTAGTTCCTCCATTTGTAGAAATTAAAACATCAACATTGGCGCAGTTTACACCATTAGCAGTTGTTCCGCCAACAACCCAAGTTACTGTTTGAGAACTTCCACCAACATAAGAAACTGCTGTATTTGGAGCACTTACAGAAAATGGACCAGCTGTAGCGTTTACAGTAATAAGTGTGTCATCACTGTTATTTGCAGAACCACCAGCCCTATTATCACGAACAGTTAATCTGAAATTTAAAGTTCTTGCCACAGATGATAATGCTTCAACTGTAATTTCAGAACCAGCAGTAGTTGTTGCTCCTGCTAATACTCTAGTCATATTTGGAAAATATCTTACCGGAGAAGTTGATGAATTGTATGATCTAAAATTTACTCCAGTAGTTTTAGTAGCGCTTGGAGCAGTTGTAGTTGTTTGAGAATCAAATTGTTCCCAGTTGTATGTTAATGCATCACCATTTGCATCAGTTCCAACACCAGTTAACATAAAAGGTGTGCTTTTTGGAATTGTATAATTTAAACCTGCGTCAGCAGTTGGGACTGAATTTCCTGTAGCAGTGTTAGTTTGACATGTTTTTGTTTTAACATTATTAGTAACTTGTTGAATACTTACCGCATGAAAATAAGCGTCTGAATGTGGTTGAACATCAGCGGTAGTAATACCTGCATACCCCATAATTGTTGAACCCGAACCTGGTTCCATATGAACTCCAGTTCCTTCATTTCCTGTTGTAAAAGTATGGTTTGCACCAAATTGATGTCCTAATTCATGAGCCACATAATCAATGTCAAAATTATCTCCAGACGGAATTCCATCACTAGGAGAAGTAAATCCGCTACCTTTTGAACCGTTTACACAAACACAACCAATGCAACCAGCGTTTCCACCACCACCAGAAGCACCAAATAAATGTCCTACATCATAATTAGCTTCACCAATTACTGAGGTTAGTGTTGATTGTAATTCAGCATTCCACGCACCACCAGAACCTGCTGCTGCTGCTGAATATGGATCAGATGCTGCTGCAGTGTAAATAACTAAATCATTATTAGCAATTAACACCATTCTAATAGCAAAATCTTTTTCGAAAACGCCATTAACACGAGTCATTGTATTATTTATAGCGGCTAATGCTAAAGCTTTAGTACCACCAAAATAAGTTGTATATTCACCTGTTACTGACATTGCTAAACGAAAAGTTCTTAAAGTTGAGTCATCAGCATTTGGTCTTAATACCGAAGCATTAACTTGAGGTCTAACTGAATCTATTACACCACATTCAAAAGTAGTCAAAGCTGCTTTTTTATCTGATTTGCTGTAAACTGTATAGGTTGTTAAATCTTGAGAAATTGGTTCAATAAAAACGGCTGGTTTATCTGCATTTAATACCATTGATTTGAAACCTAATGGAGAAGTACTAAAATAAGCAGTTGATGTAGGATTGTCAATTCCAATTCCAATATAAGATTTAATATCTGGATATTGAGCTGCTAATGCTGGATCTAAATTAGAATTTTCATAAACTCTAAAACTTTCTAATTGTCCTTCTGAATTTGGTAAAGTTAACACTATAGGAGATAATTTTAAACTTGCGCTTCTCTTTAGTGTAGCTGAAAGATCAGTCATCAATGCGTTTGAATCTAAATCGAAAAGATTTTTTTGCGGAAGTTCCATTCTACTATCAAGAACAATAATATTGCTTTTAGTAGATTTTTTCCAGAAAGAACCTTTTTGTTGTGCAAAAGAAAAACTCGTAATTCCCAATAACGCAACGGTTAGTAATGTGTACTTCATAATATTTTTTAATTTGGTTAAAATAGATTTCAAATTTATTAAGTTTTTTATCACCTTTTCAATGTTTAAAAAAAGATATTAACAAATCGATGAAATACATATGTTATTATTGTTTTTATCGTAAAATTTAATGAAATTTCATACATATAATTTATTTTCAAAAATAAAAATATAAGAAATTTAAAAAAATACTATTTTTATAAAAATTTATACTATCATGAAATTGAGTTTTTGGGAAATTAAAAATTGGTTTACTAATATTGATTTTACTATAGTTGGAAGCGGAATTGTTGGGCTGCATTGTGCCTTAAATTTAAGAGAAAGATTTCCCAGTAGTAAAATTTTAGTGCTGGAAAAAGGAATTCTTCCTCAAGGTGCAAGTACAAAAAATGCTGGATTTGCCTGTTTTGGAAGTTTGTCAGAAATTATAGAAGATTTAAAATCTCATACTGAAGAAGAAGTCATTCAATTGATACAAAAACGTTGGAATGGATTACAATTGTTAAGAAAAAATTTAGGCGACCAATCTATTGATTTTAAACCTTATGGCGGATATGAATTGTTTTTAAAAAATGACGATACAACTTACAGCGAATGTTTACAGAAATTGCCTTTTATAAATGAAATTTTATATCCACTTTTTAATTCAAATGCTTTTAACAAAGAAATAGATAGATTTGCTTTTGAAAACATTAAAGAATACACTATTTTCAATCCGTTTGAAGCTCAAATAGATACTGGAAACATGATGCAGGCTTTATTGAAAAAATTACAATCAAATGGAATTTTAATTTTGAATAATCAGACTGTTTCTAACTTTCATGACAATGGAAATGGTGTAGAAATTCAAGTAAACGATTTTACTTTTAATACAAAAA